>NZ_JBJDRL010000019.1:0-73169 GCF_044987475.1 Microbacterium sp. ZW CA_36 | reverse complement strand
GCGCCGGTGCGCTCGACGCGGGCGCAGCCGCCGGCGCGGCAGCAGCGGCGGCCGCCGGCGCCGCGGCAGCCGCAGGCGCTGTCGCCGCACTGCCCGCTCCGCGAGCCAGCACGCGAGCGACCATGAGCTCGAGCTGGAGCCGAGGCGAGGTCGCACCCGTCATGTCGTCGAGGGTCGCGATCACGAGGTCGGCGATGTGCGACAGGCGCGACGTGCCGAAGGCATCGGCCTGGCGCTGCATGCGGGCGAGGTCTTCCGCCGAGACGCCGCGCAGCACCGCGGCGGCGCCCTGACCGGTCGCCGAAACGACGATGAGGTCGCGCAGGCGCTCGAGCAGGTCGTCGACGAACCGGCGTGGGTCCTGGCCCGTCTGCACGACCCGGTCGACCGCGGCGAACGCGGCCGCCGCGTCGGAGGCGGCGAACGCGTCGACCACCTCGTCGAGCAGCTCGGCGTGGGTGTAGCCGAGCAGCGCGACGGCGCGGGCGTACGTCACGAGAATGGTCCCTGAGCCTGCCGAAGGGTCGGACCCGGCGATGAGCTGGTCGAGCAGCGACAGCGTGTCTCGCGGCGACCCGCCGCCCGCACGCACGACGAGCGGCAGCACGCCCTTCTCCACCTCGACGCCCTCCTGCCCGCAGAGCTGCTCGACGTACTCGAGCATGGCCGCGGGCGGCACGAGGCGGAACGGATAGTGGTGCGTGCGCGAGCGGATCGTGCCGATGACCTTCTCGGGCTCGGTCGTCGCGAAGATGAACTTGACGTGGTCGGGCGGCTCTTCGACGAGCTTGAGCAGGGCGTTGAAGCCCTGCGGCGTGACCATGTGGGCCTCGTCGAGGATGAAGATCTTGAAGCGGTCGCGCGCGGGGGCGAACACGGCGCGCTCGCGCAGGTCGCGGGCGTCGTCGACGCCGTTGTGGCTCGCGGCGTCGATCTCGACGACGTCGAGCGAGCCGCCACCGCCGCGGCCGAGCTCGATGCAGCTGTCGCAGGTGCCGCAGGGCGTGTCGGTCGGCCCCTGCGCGCAGTTGAGACAGCGCGCCAGGATGCGGGCCGACGTCGTCTTGCCGCACCCGCGCGGGCCGGAGAACAGGTAGGCGTGCCCGACCCGGTCGCTGCGCAGCGCCGTCATCAGGGGTTCGGTGACCTGCGACTGCCCGATCATCTCGCCGAACGACTCGGGCCGGTAGCGGCGGTAGAGGGCGGTGGTCACTCCCCCAGCCTACGGCGTGACGCCGACATCGCGGTGGCCGCTCCCGCGGCCTGCTAGATTGCTCGGCAGTGACACGGGGTGCCCGCGCGGCGGGCTGAGAACACACCCGTCGAACCTGATCTCGATCATGCGAGCGAAGGGATGTCGCGATGAACGCGCGCACCGAACCCCACCTGTCCGCCCTCTCCCCCGCCGCCGCGCTGACGGCGCTGCGGGAGGCCTCACCCCTGGTGCAGTGCATCACCAATGCGGTGGTGACGAACTTCACCGCCAACGCCCTCCTCGCCGTCGGCGCGGCCCCGGCGATGTGCGACATCCCCGGTGAGGCAGGGCTGTTCGCAGGCGTCGCAGACGGCGTGCTTGTCAACCTCGGCACCCCGACCGCGGAGCAGCGCGATGCCGCCCGCGAGGCCGTGCGTCACACGTCGCGGTGGGTGCTCGACCCCGTCGCGGTCGGTGTGCTCCCGGTGCGCACGGCTCTCGCGGCCGAGCTGATCGATCACCGACCGACGATCATCCGCGGCAACGCCTCCGAGATCCTGGCGCTGGCAGGCGCGGGCGCCGGCGGTCGCGGTGTCGACGCGACGGACGGGACGGATGCCGCGGCCGGCGCCGCGCGATCGCTCGCGTTGCGCACCGGCGGCGTGGTCGCCGTGTCCGGCCCGGTCGATCTCGTCACCGACGGCGAGCGGGTCGTGCGGATCCATGGCGGCGACGCGCTCCTCACCCGCGTCACCGGCGGCGGCTGCTCGCTCGGCGCGGTGATGGCCGCGCTGCTCGGTGTGTGCGCCCCGCTGGAGGCGGCGGTGGCGGCATCCGCCCTCTACGCGGTCGCCTCGGATCGGGCCGCGGCGCGGTCGGAGGGGCCGGGGTCTTTCGCCCTGGCGTTCCTCGATGCGCTCGACGCCGTGGCGGCGGCGCCCGCCGACCTCGATGCACGCGTCGCCGACGCACTCGCGGCTCGATGATCCGCGCCGCGCGCCTCGCGGTGCATCTCGTGACCGACGACCGCATGCCGTTCGACCGGCTGGCCGACGTCGTCGACGCCGCGGTCGGCGCCGGAGTCGACGTCGTGCAGCTGCGCGCCAAGTCCATCAGCGCGCGCGAGCTGCTGCGGCAGGCGGTGGCGATGTCGGACGTCATCGACCGCCGCTGCCTGCTCCTGCTCAACGACCGCGTCGACGTCGCCGTCGCCGCGCGCGAGGCGGGGGCGCTCGTCGACGGCGTCCACCTCGGCCAGGCCGACGTGCCGCCCGAGACGGCGCGACGCCTGCTCGGCGCGCACGCCGTCATCGGATGGACGGCGAACTCGCCGGAGCACCGGGTCGCGGCATCCGCTCTGCGTTCCGGCACGGTCGACTACCTCGGAGTCGGGGTGATCCGGCCGACCTCGACCAAGCCCGACCACCCGCCGGCGCTCGGCATCGACGGCTTCGCGGCGTTCGCGACGAGCACGACCGTGCCCTGCGTCGCGATCGGCGGAGTGCGCCTGAGCGACGTCGCACCGCTGCGGGAAGCCGGCGCAGCGGGTATCGCGGTGGTCTCGGCCATCTGCGGCGCCGACGATCCCGCAGCGGCGTCGCGCGCTTTCCGCAGCGCCGCCGACGCGCTCGCGCTCGAGGCCGAGAGGGTCGCTCGGTGAGCGATGTGTCCGTCGCGCAGACCGTGACGGCGCCGCATCGCCCGCAGGCGATCCCGCGCGTGCTGAGCATCGCCGGCACCGACCCGACGGGCGGCGCGGGCATCCAGGCCGACCTCAAGTCCATCGGCGCGCTCGGCGGCTACGGCATGGCGGTGGTGACCGCCCTCGTCGCGCAGAACACGCACGGCGTGCGCGAGGTGCACGTGCCGCCGACGGCGTTCCTCGCCGCGCAGCTCGACGCCGTATCGGATGACGTCCAGATCGATGCGGTGAAGATCGGGATGCTGCAGTCGGCCGAGATCATCGAGACCGTGCGGGAGTGGCTCGCCCGCGTGCGCCCGCCGGTCGTCGTGCTCGACCCGGTCATGGTGGCGACCAGCGGCGATCGGCTGCTCGACCCCGCCGCCGAGGACGCGCTGCGCACGCTCGCGACCGAGGTGGACCTCATCACCCCGAACCTCGCGGAGCTCGCCGTGCTCGTCCGGCGCCCACGAGCGACGGCATGGGAGCAGGCTCTCGCCGACGCGCGGGCTCTCGCGACCGCGACGGGAACGACCGTGCTGCTCAAGGGCGGGCACCTCGACGGAGCGGACTGCCCCGATGCGGTCGTCGCGGCCGACGGCGCGGTCCACGAGGTCGGCGGCACCCGCGTCGCGACCCGGAACACCCACGGCACCGGCTGCTCGCTCTCGTCGGCGATGGCGACCCTGCGCGCGGGCGGTGCGGCCTGGCCCGACGCACTGGTGCGCGCGAAGACGTGGCTCACCGGCGCACTCGCGCACGCCGATGCCCTGGGTGTGGGTGGAGGCAACGGCCCGATCGACCACTTCCACGAACAGCGGGTCGCGGCTGAGCCCACGCGGCCGGAGGCTCCGCGCGACGCGCCGGCGGTGCGGGGCGGGGCCGTGGGGAGCGCCCCCGCCGCCTCTTGGGCGGCGCAGGTGTGGGATGCCGCGGCCGCCGTGCGCGCCGACGTCGACGCCCTCGCGTTCGTCCGAGGGCTGGCCGACGGCAGCCTGCCGCGCGCGACGTTCCTGCGCTACCTCGCCCAGGACGCGCTCTACCTCGGCGAGTACTCCCGCGTGCTGGCGAAGGCGAGCGCGCTCGCGCCGACCGCCGAGGAGCAGGTGTTCTGGGCGCGCGCGGCCGAGTCCTCGATCGTCGAGGAGCGGCGGCTGCATGAGTCGTATCTCGGGTCGCCTCCCGACGCGCCCGCACCGCAGACCCTGGCCTACACGAACCACCTGCACGCCGCGGCGCGGTCATACGGCGAGCTCGTCGCCGCACTGCTGCCGTGCTTCTGGCTGTACACCGACCTCGGCGTCCGTCTCGCGGCCCGGCGCCATGACGCGCACCCGTACGACGACTGGCTCGCGATGTACGGCGACCCCGGCTTCACGGCCGCGACCGCGCGGGCGGCCGAGATCGCCGACGCAGCGGCGCGGGAGGCCGGACCGTACGAGCGGGCGCGGATGAGCGACGCGTTCGCCCGCTCGATGGAGCACGAACGGGAGTTCTTCGCCCGCGCATGATGCATCCGGCCCGCCGCGCACCCGCCCGAGAGCAGGAGATCCGGCGGAGACAGGACGGATCGGCTCGGATCGTCCCGTTCTCGCCGGAATCTCCGGTGCTCGCGAGACCGTCAGACGTCCGCCCCGTGCTCGACGTCCGCCGCTCCCACGATGATCGGGATCGTCGAGGTGACGGTCGGCACCGACGCCGACAGCAGCGAGCCGTCCTCGCGACGGGCGTCGCCGAGCTCGCGCAGCGACGGGCGCCCGGCGATGACGGGTCCCTGCCCGTCGAGAGCGGCCACCACCTCTTCGCCCGGGCCGACGACGTAGCCGACGCCGCGCACGCTGAAGCCGACGGGGTCGCCCTCCGTCGCGCGCACGCGCAGCTCGTCGCGGGTCACGGTGACGACCAGGCGCGTGCCGTGCCAGTGCAGCACGAACTCGAGCGAGGGCCACGCCTCGGGCAGCCGCGGGTCGAAGGACAGCTCGCCGAAGTGGTCGCGCATGCCGCCGAAGCCCGATACCAGCGCCGTCCACACGCCGCCGGCAGAGGCGACGTGCACGCCGTCGGCGGCGTTGTGATGCAGGTCGCCGAGGTCGACGAAGATCGACTCGCGGAAGTACTCGAGCGCCAGGTCCTGGTAGCCGACCTCCGCGGCGAGGATCGCCTGCACGACCGCCGACAGCGTCGAGTCGCCCGTGGTCAGCGGGTCGTAGTACTCGAAGTCGGCGAGCTTGTCCTCGTCGGAGAAGTGGTTGCCCTGCAGGAACAGCGCCAGCACCACGTCCGCCTGCTTCAGCACCTGGTAGCGGTAGATCACCAGCGGGTGGAAGTGCAGCAGCAGCGGCCGCTTGTCGGGCGGCGTGTTCTCGAGGTCCCAGATCTCCCGCTCGAGGAACACGTGATCCTGCGGGTGGATGCCGAGGCTCGGGCTGAACGGGATGTGCATGGCCTCCGCGGCCCGCTCCCACGCCTCGGGCTCTCCGGGCTCCAGGGCGAGGCGGTCCACCATCTGCCGGTAGACCTCGCCGTCGACCTCGGCCATCTCGCGCACCGTGCGCGCGGCGAAGCGGAGGTTGAACCGCGCCATGACGTTCGTGAACAGGTTGTCGTTCACGACGGTGGTGTACTCGTCGGGCCCGGTGACGCCGTGGATGTGGAAGGTGTCTCCTTCGCCGTCGATCATGCCGTCGCTCGAGCGCCAGAAGCCGAGGGTCGCCCACAGCCGCGCCGTCTCGACCGCGATGTCGACGCCCTCGCGGAAGAGGAACTCGTCGTCGCCGGTGGCACGGACGTACTTCGCGAGGGCGAAGCTCACGTCGGCGTTGATGTGGTACTGCGCGGTGCCGGCCGCATAGTAGGCCGACGCCTCTTCGCCGTTGATGGTGCGCCAGGGGAACAGTGCACCGGCCTCGTTCAGCTGGAACGCGCGACGGCGCGCGGCGGGCAGCATGAGGTACCGCATGCGCAGTGCGTTGCGGGCCCACAGCGGCGTCGTGTACGCGAGGAACGGGAGCACGTAGATCTCGGTGTCCCAGAAGTAGTGCCCCGAGTAGCCCGAGCCCGTCATGCCCTTCGCCGGAACGCCGAGGCCATCCGCCCGGGCGGTGGCCTGCGCGAGCTGGAACAGGCACCAGCGCGTGGCCTGCTGCAGGTCGGCGTGCCCGGCGATCCGCACGTCCGAGCGCTCCCAGAACGCGTCGAGCCAGGACCGCTGCCGCGTGCGGATGGCGTCGACGCCCTCGCTCAGCGCCCGGTCGAGGGTGCGCCGGCAGCGGTCCACCAGTTCCCGCGCAGGAACGCCGCGCGAGGTGTGGTAGCTGACGAGCTTGGTGACACGGATCGGCACGCCGGCCTTCGCCTGCACGCGGAAGACGTTCTTCGCGATGTCGGGTTCGATGAGCGTGCGCGACGTGTACTCGTTCTCGGTGTCTACGAGATGATCGGCGACGACGGCGATGGTCATCCCGGAGTCGGTGACGCGGTACGACAGCGCCGAGCGGAGCTTGTCCTGCCAGTACTCCTGCGGCTGCAGCACGCGCTCGTGGAGCTTCTCGGTCTTGCGGGGGTCGAAGCCGGCCTTGCGCGAAGCGGTGGGGGTGCCGCCGTAGACGTCTTCGCCGTCCTGCCGGTTGATGATCTGGCTGGCGATGGTGACGGGAGCGTCGGCGTTCAGCACGGTGACCTCGATCGTCATCAGCGCGAGGTGCTTCTCCTCGAACGACACCAGTCGCTCCATGCCGATCATGACGTCCTTGCCGGACGGCGTCGTCCACCGCACGTGGCGGCGCAGGATCCCGTCGCGCATGTCGAGCTCCCGCTCGTACTCGCGGACGTCGGCGACGTCGAGCGACAGCGGCTCGTCGTCCACGTACACGCGCATGACCTTCGCGTCCGGGGCGTTGATGATCGCCTGTCCGACCTCGGCGAAGCCGTACGCCTGCTCGGCGTGGCGGATCGGGAACGTCTCGTGGAACCCGTTGATGAACGTGCCGTCCTCGTGCGCGAACCGCCCTTCCGAGTGGTTTCCGCGCAGGCCGAGATAGCCGTTGCCCACGGCGAAAAGCGTCTCGGTGACACCGGAGTCGTCGAGGTCGAACGACGACTCGATCAGCCGCCACTCGTCGACGGGGAAGCGGTCGCGGTCGATCATCGTACGAATTCCTCCAGGTCCTGAACCACGATGTGGGCGCCGGCGTCGATGAGGTCCTGCACCCCGACGCCGCGGTCCACGCCCACGACGAGTCCGAAGCCGCCGGCCGCCGCCGAGCGCACGCCGCTGATGGCGTCCTCGACCGCGGCGCTGCGGGCGGGCTCGACCTCCAGCATCCGGGCCGCCTCTACGAACACGTCCGGCGCGGGCTTGGAGGCGAGGTGGTCGCGTTCGGCGATGACGCCGTCCATCACGACAGTGAATCGATCACGGATACCGGCTGCCGCCAGCACCTCCTCCGCGTTCTTGGAGCTGGACACCACCGCGACGCGGGTGCCGGCATCCGCCAGCGTGTCGAGCAGGCGCAGCGATCCCGGGTAGGGCGCGATGCCCTCCGCCCGCAGGACGCGCTCGAAGACCGCGTTCTTGCGGTTGCCGATGCCGCACACCGTGTCGGCGGTCGGAGGATCGGACGGATCGCCCCACGGCACCTCCACGTCGCGCGAGCGCAGCAGGCTGGCCACGCCGTCGTAGCGCTTCTTGCCGTCCAGGTGGTCGAAGTAGTCGCGCTCGGTGTAGGGCGGCGTGATGTCCCACGCGGCGAAGAGCTCCTCGAACATGGTCTGCCACGCGTGCATGTGCACTTCGGCCGTGGGCGTCAGGACGCCGTCCAGATCGAACAGCACGGCGTCGAAGGCGGTCAGATCGGGCAGGGCGTCGTGGGCCACAGAACCTCCGGGGGGCGAGTGCGGGTGTGTGTGCTCGGCACTCCGTCGCGCCGCTCAGCAAGCGTAATGCGGACGGGCGCCCGCTCGACACCCCGAGACGGTTACGGACGGGCGACGCTCAGGGTCTGGCGGGCGATCTCGAGCTCCTCGTCGGTCGGCACGACGAGGACGGTGACGGCCGACGCGTCGGTCGAGATGACACGGATGCCGCGCTCGGCGCTCTCGTTGCGCTCATGGTCGATCTCCACGCCGGCGAATCCGAGCGTCTCGAGCGCCCCGGCGCGTACGCCGGGCGCGTTCTCTCCGACACCGGCCGTGAACGAGATGACATCGGCGCCGCCGAGCTGGGCGAGATAGGCGCCGGCGTAGGCGCGCAGCCGGTGGACGTAGACCTCGAAGGCGAGGAGCGCCCGCGGCTCGCCCCGCCCGATCGCCGCGCGGATGTCTCGCAGGTCGTTCGATCCCGCGAGGCCGAGCAGGCCGCTGCGCTTGTTGAGAAGGTCGTCGAGGTCGTCGACCGACATGCCGGCGCGCCGCTCGAGCTGGAAGAGCACCGCGGGGTCGATGTCGCCCGACCTCGTGCCCATGACGAGTCCCTCGAGCGGAGTGAAGCCCATGGACGTGTCGATGGACCGGCCGCCGTCGATCGCGGTGACCGATGCGCCGTTGCCCAGGTGGAAGACGATCTGCTTCAACTCGACCAGGGGTCGTGCGAGGAAGGCTGCCGCCGCCTCGCTGACGAACTTGTGCGACGTGCCGTGGAACCCGTACCGGCGGATGCGATGGGCTGCCGCGACCTCCGTGTCGATCGCGTAGGTGTACGCCGCCGGCGCGAGGGTCTGGTGGAAGGCCGTGTCGAAGACGGCGACGTGGGGCACATCGGGGAACGTCGTCCGGGCGGCGACGATCCCGGCGAGGTTCGCCGGATTGTGCAATGGCGCGAGCACCGAGAGCTCGTCGATGTTGATCTCGACGAGCGGGGTGATGAGCGTGGGCTCGAAGAACCGCGCGCCGCCGTGGACCACCCGGTGACCGACCGCGACCGGCGGCGTCTCGGTGAGCGACGGACCGTAGGACGCGAACGCGTCCAGCATGACTTCGAAGCCCGCCGTGTGGTCGGGGATCGGCAGCTCGCGTGTGCGCGTCGCGTCGAGGAAGGTGGGCGTGCCCGCCACGCCCCCTGTCGCCGCCGGAGCGGGCGTCGCGTAGACCGTGTGACGGGCGACGCCGATCGGCTCGCCGATGCGCTCGACGAGGCCGGAGGCGAGCGTGCGCCCGGTGTCCATGTCGAGCAGCTGGTACTTGAACGACGAGGAGCCGCTGTTGATGACGAGCACGGGGGTCATGCGGTTCACTCCCGGATTCCGGTCGTTGAGCGAGCGAGGAACGCCCGAGAGTGGCATCACTCCCCCTGCGCCTGGATCGCGGTGATCGCGATCGTGTTGATGATGTCGTCCACCAGGGCGCCGCGCGACAGGTCGTTGATGGGCTTGTTGAGGCCCTGCAGCACCGGTCCGATCGCGACGGCGCCGGCCGAGCGCTGCACCGCCTTGTACGTGTTGTTGCCGGTGTTGAGGTCGGGGAAGACGAACACCGTGGCGCGCCCGGCGACCTCCGAGCCCGGCATCTTCGCCGCCGCCACAGCGGCGTCGGCCGCCGCGTCGTACTGGATCGGCCCCTCGACGAGCAGCTCGGGCGCCCGCGAGCGTACGAGAGCGGTCGCGTCCCTGACCTTCTCGACCTCGGCGCCCGAGCCCGATTCGCCCGTCGAGTACGACAGCATCGCCACGCGAGGATCGATGCCGAACTGCGCGGCCGTCGCGGCGGACGAGATCGCGATGTCGGCGAGCTGCTCGCTGGTGGGGTCGGGGATGACGGCGCAGTCGCCGTAGACCAGCACGCGGTCGGCGAGCGCCATCAGGAACACGCTCGAGACGACCGAGACGCCGGGGCGGGTCTTGATGATCTCGAACGCCGGGCGGATCGTGTGCGCCGTCGTGTGGGCGGCGCCCGAGACCATGCCGTCGGCGAGGCCCAGGTGCACCATCATCGTGCCGAAGTACGACACGTCGGTCACGGTGTCCGCCGCCTGCGCGACGGTGACGCCCTTGTGCGCGCGCAGTCGGGCGTACTCCTCTGCGAACTTGTGCACGTGCACCGCGTCGAGCGGCGACAGCACCTCGGCGCCCTGGATGTCGATGCCGAGCTCGATCGCCCGCGCCCGCACCTCGAACGGCTCGCCGAGGATCACGAGGTCGGCGATGCCGCGCTTGAGCACCGTCGCCGCCGCGCGCAGGACCCGGTCGTCATCCCCCTCGGGCAGCACGATGCGCTTGCGCTGCGCGCGGGCCCGCTCGATGAGCTGGAACTCGAACATCAGCGGTGTCACCACCGTCGCCCGCGCCAGGCCGACCGAGACGAGCAGTTCATCGGTGTCGACGCTCTGCTCGAACAGGGCGAGGGCGGTGTCGTAGCGGCGCTGCGAGTCAGCGGCCAGGCGGCCGCGGGTGCCCATGATGCGCACCGCCGTCTCGTACGTACCGAGCTCGGTGGTGATGATGGGCACGTTCGACCCCAGGCCGTCGATCAGCCGCGTCACGGGCTCGGGCAGCTCGAACCCGCCGTTCAGCACGATGCCCGAGATCGACGGGAAGGTGCCCGAGGCATTCGCCAGCAGCGTCGCCAGCAGCACCTCCGACCGGTCGGCGGGGATGATGACCACGGCGCCCTCGAGGAGGCGGGGCAGCACGTTCACCATCGACATCCCCGCGACGACGACCGCCAGCGCTTCGCGGGTGAGCAGGTCGGGGTCGCCGGCGAGCAGCTCGCCGTCGACCGAGCGCATGATGCCGCGGATCGACGGCGCCACCAGATGCCGATCCTCGGGGATGGCCCAGACCGGCACGGGCGTCGCCGGCACGGCCACCTCGCCGTGGTGCGCGTCGATCGAGCGGCGGATCGCAGCGATGGTCTCGTCGGCGATGTCCGCCTCGGCGCGGTTGGCGACGACGGCGAACAGCTTCGCACGGCCGTGCCTCAGCTCGGCGAGCGCGAGATCCGCGATCTGGCCCATCTCGGCAGGCGTGCGCGGGAGCGAGGACCCGAGCTGTTCGGGCTGCGTCTGGTTCTGCGCCGAGCGCCCGCCGAGCACGAGCAGGACCGGCGCGCCCAGGTTCGCCGCGATGCGGGCGTTGTAGGCGAGTTCGGCGGGGCTGCCGACGTCGGTGTAGTCGCTGCCGACGATGACCACGGCCTCGCACTGGGCCTCGACCGCCTTGTAGCGCTCGACGATCGTCGCAAGCGCGGCATCCGGATCCTGCCGCACATCGTCGTACGTGACGCCGATGCAGTCGTCGTAGGGCAGGTCGACGCCGTCGTGGTCGAGCAGCATCTCGAGCACGTAGTCGCGCTCCACGGTCGATCGGGCGATCGCCCGGAACACGCCCACACGCGCGGTCGCGTGACTCAGGGCATCGAGCACGCCGAGCGCGACCGTCGACTTCCCCGAGTGGCCTTCGGCCGACGTGATGTAGATGCTCTGCGCCACCACCCCAGCCTATGGGCGGCCGGGACGTCCCGTCTCGACCTCGCTCACCGCAAGCCCCGGGACTGGGGTCCCCGCAGTGCGCCGAGGGCGCGCGGTTACGCTCGAGGCATGGATGCTCCCCGACCCGGATTCGACGTTCCCGACCACCGCGGCCGCACGGGACTGGATCGGATCGGGCGCGATCTCCAGCGCAATCCGGACGTGCGTGTGACGGACGTCGAGGTGCTTGCCTCCGCCTGGCATGTGCTGCGCCGCACGACGCTCGAATACCGCGATCCGTCGGGCGGATGGGAGACCCAGCAACGCGAGACCTACGATCGCGGCAACGGGGCGACGGTGCTGCTCTACGATCCGGATCGGCGCACGGTGCTGCTCACCAGGCAGTTCCGCTACCCGGTCTACGTCAACGACCACCCCGACGGGATGCTCATCGAGACGGCGGCGGGACTGCTCGATGACGACGATCCGGCGACGGCGATCCGCCGGGAGGCGGCCGAAGAGACAGGCGTCGAAGTGGGCGAGCTCGAGCACGTCTGGGACGTGTACATGAGCCCGGGCTCGGTCACCGAGCGGCTCCACTTCTTCGCCGCCCGCTACGACGGCTCGACACGCACCGCAGACCGAGGCGGACTCCCGGAGGAGGGCGAGCACATCGAGCTGCTCGAGATCGGGATCGGCGACGCGCTGGCGATGGTGCGTGATGGGCGGATCCAGGATGCGAAGACCATCATGCTGCTGCAGTGGGCGGTGCTCGACGGCCCCTTCGCCGCCGGTCGCTGACCGGATCCGGGCACTCGCCTGATCGAAGCGCCCGGGAAGATTAAGACTCTCCGCGAACCCGGCAGAGCCTGGTTACCCTTGCTACGTTTCCGTCCTGGGGGAGTTGGCCTGGATGCCGCCTCGCGGAGAGCTTCTGACAGTCTACCCGCTCTGCGCGGGGCTGACGTCACACCACCAGGGGGCCCAGCCGCGCGGCAGCCGGCTGCAGCACCGCCAGCACCGCCGCCGGCTCGTCCACCCGGTGGCGTGGCCCCGAGAACCCGACCGCTCCGGCGAACCGCCCGCTGCCGTCGAGGATCGGCACCGCGACACAGCCGTATCCGGGGGCGAGCTCGCCCCGCTGGCGAGTGGCGCCCAGTTCGGCGAAGTCCCCGCGCGACGCGCTCTCTGCGGTCCCCTGCTCGATCGTCAGCAGCCGCCCGATCGCGAACCGCGCCGGCTCGCGGGCGAGACGGACCTCGTCCGACAGCGGGAAGTCGGGATCCGCGTCGATCACCGAGATGCGCCCGTCGACGAAGAAGACGACATGCACGCCGCCGCGCAGCGCCGAGCGCGCCTCGGCGACCACTCCCCTGGCCGCCGACGTCAGACGTACCGGCGGCGCAGCCACGGCGGCGAGCTGCACGACCTTGGCGCCCAGCGCGAACCCCGCGAGGTCGGGGGTGCGCACGAGGTACTCGTCCTGCACGAGCAGGTTCAGGAGGCGGTAGGTGGTGGCCCGCGGCAGCCCGAGCTCGAGCGAGATCTCGCGCGCGGTCGCACCGGCGCCCAGGTGCGCCACGGCCTCGAGCACCGTCAGCGCGCTGTGGACCGCCTTCGGCTGACGCGCCGTCAGGGTCGGCCCCGGCGACACCCTCTCAGGCACCGCCCCTCCGCTCCCGCCGGGCGATGCCGCCCAGCACCTCCGAGGCGACGGGCTCGTCGTACGACCCGACCCGCGCGAGCGACGGCGTGCCGCGGCGCAGCCGGACGAGCACCGCGATCGCGGCCACGGCGCCGACCGCGAGCACCACCCAGACCGCGACGCTGCCCGCGGCGGCGTCGACCACGAAGAACGTGACGAGCGCACCGGTGAGCACGACCGCCGACACGGTCGCCGTGATCGCCGATCCGGTCGTGAGCTCGCCGATGCGCCGCAGGAAGACCGGTGCGGCGATGCACACCAGGATGTAGGCCACGATGTACCCCGCGCCGCCGACGGCGATGGTGGCATGCATCGCGCCGCGCACGTCGACGCCCGACAAGAGGAGCAGGAACGGCACGCCGGCGATGAGCGGGAAGGCCAGCGCGACCGCGCCGATGGGCGTGCCGAATCGCGGATGCGCACGGCCCGCCGGCGACGGCAGCACGCGGTCGCGCCCCATGGTGAACAGCACGCGGGTGAGGGCGGTGGTGGACCCGATGGCGCACGCGAGGAACGAGGCCGCGATGCCGATGTCGGCCACGACCCCCCAGCCGCCCAGACCGTACGCCGACGCGAGCTCGTTGATCGGCGAGGCGCTGGCGGCGAGCGAGGCACCCATCGCATCGAAGCCGGCGACCTGGGCGACCGCCGCCAGGACATACAGACCGCCAGACAGCAGCACCGTCCACACGATCGCCCTCGGCACATTGCGCAGCGGGGCGCGGGCCTCGACGCCGAGCGTCGACGCGCTCTCGAAGCCGACGAAGGCGGTGAGAGCGATGACCGAGCCCGCGGCGAGCGCCGCGGGGTCGATCCCGCCGAGCCCGAGCATGCGACCCGGGTCGATCGGGCCGATCCGGATCAGGAGCACGACGAGGAGCACGGCGATGAGGGCCACCGAGAGCACCTCGACCACGAGGGCGATGCGCGAGGACAGCCGGATGCCGCGCACGAGCACGACGGCGACGAAGGCCGCCTCGGCGGCGAGCACGGCGGCGAGCGTCCCCGGGCCTCCTGCCGCGGGCCACGCCGATTCCAGGAGGAACGTGACGTAGTACGCCCCGCCGAGCAGGGCGAACATCGCGATCGCGCCGTAGCCGACGAGGATCGCCGCCCCGGAGGCGAGTCCGGCACCCGGCCCCAGGCCGCGTGCGGTGTAGGTGTAGGTCGAACCTGCAGCGGCCAGCCGCCTCGCGAACTGCGAGATGGTGCGTGCCACGAGAAGGCTGAGAACGCCGGCGAGCACGATCGAGAGCACCGTCGCCGAGGGCGAGATGCCGGCGACGAGCAGCACGACGGTGGTCGCCGCGGCAGCCGGGGCGACGGCGGCCACGGACTGGGCGAGGACGTCGAAGAAGCCCACGCTGCGGCGATCCAGCCCGTCCAGCGGTGAACGCGCCCCGAAGTCGTGGACGGGGTCGGGTCGCGCGATCGCGCGCTCGAGTGCGGTCATGTCGCCTCCGGTGGTGCCCGTGAGACGTTACGCGGGCGCGGTTGCCGGGCCGCTACCCGCGTGTTTCGCCCGTGTGTCACCTGAATGAGACGGCCGCGCCGGCCGATCTCACTCGGTGTGCACGAGGTTTCACCGGCGCGCGACGGCGCCGCAACGCGGTGCCGCGAGGCTCAGGGCATCCCGTTCCCGCGTTCGCCCGGAGGTTCTGCCATGACCCAGCTCGAATCGAAGGGAGTCGAGGCGTCCGCGAAGCGGACGCTGACCGGCTCGCTCGGAGTCACCGCCATCGTCTTCATGGTGGTGGCCGCCGCATCCCCCCTCACCGTGATCGGCGGCGCCGCGCCGCTCGGCATGCTCCTGGGCAACGGGATCGGCTTCCCCGCGCTCTACGCCATCAGCGCCGTCATCCTGCTGCTGTTCTCGGTGGGCCTCGCCGCGATGACCCGCCACGTGCCCAGACCGGGCGCCTTCTTCACGTACGTCGGTTACGGTCTCGGCCGCTCCACCGGCCTCGCGAGCGCGTGGATCGCGATGCTCACGTACACCACGATCCAGGTGTCGGTGTACGGATACATCGGCTACATCCTGTCGGTGACGGTCCAGTCGATCGGTGGCCCTGCCCTGCCCTGGTGGCTGATGTCGCTCGCCACGATCGCGGTCGTCGGCGTGCTGGGCTACCGCCACATCGACCTGTCGAGCAAGGTGCTCGGCGTGCTGCTCGTCGCCGAGGTCGGGATCGTCCTGGCGATGGTGGTTGTCGTGGTCGCCAGCGGCGGGCCCGAGGGCCTGAGTCTCGCACCGTTCGAGCCTGCGAACGTCGCGAGCGGCTCCCCCGGCGTCGGACTGATGTTCGCGATCGCCGCATTCATCGGCTTCGAGGCCACCGCGATCTTCCGCGACGAGGCAAAGGACCCGAACCGGACCATCCCTCGCGCCACGTACGCCGCGGTGATCGGCATCGGCGTCTTCTACACGCTGGCCGCATGGGGGCTGGTGATGGCGTGGGGGCCGAGCAATGTCCTCGACGCCATCGCGGAGGACCCCGGGACGTTCATCATCACGACGATGGCCCGCTACCTCGGCTCGTTCGGCGAGATCGCCGTCAACATCCTGCTGATCACCGCGATGTTCGCCTGCGTCCTGTCGTTCCACAACGTCGTCACGCGCTATCAGCACTCCATGGCGAACGCCGGCGTCCTTCCGGACAAGATGGGCGCGGTGCACGCCAAGCACCTCTCGCCGCACGTGTCGTCGCTCGTGCAGACGGGCACGGCGGTCGTGCTGATCGCGGTCTTCGCGGTACTCGGCCTCGACCCCGTGCTGCAGGTCTTCACCTGGTTCGCCGGTGTCGCGACCCTCGCCATCGCGATCCTCATGGCGCTCACGTCGGTCGCGGTGATCGTCTATTTCGTCAGGACCAAGAAGGACCGGCGCGTGTGGAACACGGTCGTCGCCCCCGCCCTCGGATTCGTGGGGCTCATGCTCTCGGCCGCCCTCATCGTCGCCTACTTCCCGATCATGGTCGGCGACGTCGATGCCGACGGCAACCCGGTTTTCGCCGCCGTCAGCTGGTTCCTGCTCGGACTCGTGGTGGTCGTGCCCGTCATCGGGTACGTCCAGGCCGCCTGGATCAAGAACCGCCGCCCCGCCGCCTACGCGAAGCTCACCGACTCGATCGCCGGCTGACGCACCGCGCCGACATCCATCCCCGCACCGAAGGAGCACCATGACCATCACCGACATCGACACCGCCTCGGGCTTCGCGGCGCCGCCCGCGCCCCGGCATCCGCTCGCCTCACTGACGCCCGCCGAGATCGAAGCGGTCCGCGCGGTCGTGCTCGGACTGGACACGACGACGGAGGCGACGCGATTCGCCTACGTCGGTCTCGAAGAGGCGCCGAAGCCGGAGATCCTGGCGTGGGACGCGGGCACCGGCCCACTCCCCGAGCGCCGGGCACGCGTGCAGCTGCTCGACATGCGATCGGCCCGATCGCTCGACCTGGTCGTCTCGCTGGCCGACGGCGAGGTGGTCTCGACCGTCGAGCTCGACGGCACCGCGGGCCAGCTCCCGATCCTCGACGCCGAGTTCGAAGAGGTGGGAGTGATCGCCAACGAGAATGCGGAGTGGGTGGCCGCTCTCGCTGCTCGCGGGCTGACGCCGGAGGACGTCGTGCTCGTGCCGCTGTCGGCAGGCAGCTACGGGTACGAGGACGAGGCCGGGCGCCGCATCCTGCGCACGTTCGCGTTCCAGCAGTTCCACGCCGCCGACCATCCGTGGGCGCACCCGGTGGACGGACTCACCGCCTACATCGACGTCGCCGCCCGCTCGGTCATCAAGGTCGTCGACAACCCGGGGTACGACATCCCCCAGACGAGCGGCAACTACGACGACCCCGCCCTGCAGGGCGCGCCCCTCGAGGGCCTCAAGCCCATCGTGATCACGCAGCCCGAAGGATCGAGCCTGAACGTCGACGGCGAGCGCGTCACGTGGGGCGAGTGGGACCTCCGGATCGGCTTCGACACGCGCGAGGGCCTGATCCTGCGACAGCTCTCGTTCGCGGGACGCCCGGTGATGTACCGGGGGTCGATCAGCGAGATGGTGGTGCCCTACGCCGACCCGCAGCCGAACCGGTTCTGGCAGAACTACTTCGACACCGGCGAATACCTCTTCGGCCGGTACACCAACGAGCTCGAGCTGGGCTGCGACTGCGTGGGCGACATCACGTACGTCGATGCGATCCTCGCCGACGAGCTCGGGATGCCGCGCACCGTGCGCAACGGCGTGTGCATGCACGAGGAGGACTTCGGCTCGCTCTGGAAGCACACCGATCTGTTCACCGGCGCATCGGAGGTGCGGCGGTCGCGGCGGCTGGTGATCTCGTTCTTCACCACCGTCGGCAACTACGACTACGGGTTCTTCTGGTACCTCTACCTCGACGGCACCATCGAGTGCGAGGCGAAGCTCACGGGCATCCTGTTCACCTCCGCGTACCCGGGCGTGAACGAGGACGGATCCCCCTACCCGTTCGCCTCGGAGGTCGCCCCGGGTCTCGGCGCCCCGTACCACCAGCACCTGTTCTCGGCGCGGCTCGACATGACCGTCGACGGCGTCGCCAACGTCGTGAACGAGATCGACGCCGTGCGGGTGCCGATCTCGGCCGAGAACCCGGCCGGCAACGCGTTCACCAAGAGCGTCGTGCCGATCGCGTCCGAGAAGGTCTCGGGCCGCGTCGCCGACGGCGCCCGCAACCGCGTCTGGCAGATCGCCTCCACCGAGAAGACCACCTCGATGGGTCAGCCCACCTCATACGTGCTCTTCCCCACCGAGACGCCGGTGCTCCTCGCCGACGATGCGTCGTCGATCGCCTCGCGCGCCGCGTTCGCGACGAAGAACCTGTTCGTGACGAAGTACGACCCCGCCGAGCGGTACGCGGCCGGCGACTTCGTCAACCAGCACCCCGGCGGAGGCGGTCTGCCGGCCTTCATCGCCGGGGACGAGCCCCTGATCGGCGAGGACGTCGTGCTCTGGCACACGTTCGGGCTCACCCACTTCCCCCGCAACGAGGACTGGCCGGTGATGCCCATGGACTACGCCAAGTTCACCCTGAAGCCGTACAACTTCTTCGAGCGCAACCCCACGCTGCACGTGCCGGCACCCGAGTCCGCGCACTGCGCGGCCGGCACGGGTCACGTGCACGCCGCGATGGGCGGCTACGGGCCTACCCCCGGCGCGCACGCGCATGACGCCGGCGGCCACGGTCACGGCGAGCACGGGCACGCGCACGACGCGCACCACCACCACGGCTGATCCGTGACCGAACTGCTCCACGCCTGGGCCATCGCCCCGGCCGCGATCGGCGCCTGCTGTCTGGCAGCCGACCGCGGCCGGGCGCGGTGGCCCGACGCCGCGGCATCCGTCGTCATGCTGGTCGCGATGCTCGACGCCGCCCTCACCCGGCTCGTCGCCCCGGTGTACTGGGCCGCGCTCCTCATCGCCGCCGCGATGGCGCTGGCCGCCTGGCGGCGTCCGCGCGGACGGGCGGCGTCGGGCACGCACCCCCGGCCGGGCGTCGGCATGGCGGTGCACACGGGCCTCGGGCTGATCGCGATGGCCGCTCTGCAGCTGAGCATGGGGCACGACCCGGTCGCCGCGGCAGGCGCCGCGGCGCACGGGCACGGAGGCGGGGGCACGCTGCTCCTGGCCGTCCTCCTGGGCGGCGCGGTCGCGTATGCCGCCTTCTCGGCGCTCCTCCTGGCGCGGGCCCACCGGTCTCTCGACCGGGCACAGCTCGCCTGCATGGGTGTCTCGGTGCTGCTGATGGCGGCAGCGTCGGTGTAGGCGGCCGACGGCGGGCGGCCGGCATCCAGCGTTCTCCCAGTGCCGCACCGCGCGCACCGTGGTTAGGATCGAGCCGTGGGCGAAGACGCCCGCACCTACCCGCCGGACCCGCCCGCTCGCAGGCGGAACAGGAGGCCTCGATGGTCGATACTGCGACGGATGCCCGGACGGGACCCGACGCCCCGGCCGGCGCGCTCACGGCGGAGGGGTTCGCCCGCATCACCGACGCGATCCTCGACGCGGTCGGCACCGTCATCGACGGCAAGCCCGACGCGGTGCGCAGCTCGCTGGTGTGCCTGCTCGCGGAGGGGCACCTCCTCATCGAGGACGTGCCCGGTGTCGGCAAGACCATGCTGGCGCGGGCGCTGGCGACATCGGTCGACGCCACGGTCCGCCGCATCCAGTTCACGCCCGACCTGCTCCCGGGCGACGTGACGGGAGTGAGCGTCTTCAACCCGGTGGAACGCGAGTTCGAGTTCAAGCCCGGCGCCATCTTCGCGAACATCGTCATCGCCGACGAGATCAACCGCTCGTCGCCCAAGACCCAGTCAGCTCTCCTCGAGGCGATGGAGGAGCGCCAGGTCACCGTCGACGGCCGCACGCACTACGTGCCCGAGCCGTTCCTGGTGGTCGCGACGCAGAACCCGCTCGAGATGGAGGGGACGTACGCCCTCCCCGAGGCGCAGCGGGACCGCTTCATGATGCGCATCTCGATGGGCTACCCGGATGCGCGGTCCGAGGCTCTCATGCTTCGCCAGCGCGACACCGCGAATCCCCTCGACCAGCTGGCGCCGGTGGTGTCGGCCGACGAGGTGTCGGGACTCGTGGCGTGGGCCCGGGCGGTGCACGTGGCTCCCGCGATCGAGGACTACGCGGTCGCCCTCGCACAGGCCACCCGCACCCACAGCGATCTGCGGCTGGGCGCGAGCCCCCGTGCGACCCTGCAACTGGTGCGCGCGGCCAAGGTGTGGGCGGCTCTCGACGGGCGCGCGTTCGTCATCCCCGACGACATCACCGCTCTCCTGGCGGCCGTGTTCGCGCACCGTCTGATCCCGACGCGCGCCGCGGGCGGCGCGCGGGGCACCAGCGCCGCCGACGCGATCGCGACGATCCTGGAGCGCATCGCGGCGAACGTGCGGGTGCCGATCGCCTCCCGTCAGTGAGCAGACGATGAGACGCGTGTGGCCGCTGACTGTCCGGGGAACCGGAGCGCTGGTCCTTGCGATCGCATGCTTCATCGTCGCCAACGAGGCGGGTCTCGCCGAGCTGATGTACTTCGGCATCCTGCTGCTGGCCGTCGTCGCGGCGAGCGTCGCATCGCTGTACGTGGGCCGTCGCACCGACGCGGTCACCCGATCGCTCGTGCCCGACGTCGCCTCCGTCGGCCGCGACGCGCGCGTGTCAGTGCGGGTCGAGGTTCGCACCGCACTGCCGACGGCGCCGGGCACCTGGCGGGACACCGTGCCGAAAGGACTCCGCGGAAAGGCGGAGGGCGCCTTCCCGGCTCTCGGCTCGGGACTGCGCGGCGGCGAGCGCGGCGGCGTCCGCAGCATCGACCTCGTGTACACCCTCATCGGCGCACGGCGAGGTGTGCACTCCATCGGCCCGCTCACGGTGCGGTCGTCCGACCCGTTCGGGCTCGCCCGGCGCACAGTCGTCTTCAACCAGCGGACACCCGTCACCGTCGCACCGGCGGTCGTCGATCTGCCACCGCTGATCGACTACGCCGGGGCCACCGGAGGGATGCTGCACACCACGACGGATCAGCTGGGCCAGGGCGCCGACAACCTGGTCGCCCGCCCCTACGCCTCGGGCGACTCGATGCGCCGCATCCACTGGCGCGCGACCGCTCATCGCGACGAGCTGATGGTGCGGCAGGAGGAGCAGGAGTCCACTCCCGAGGCGACCGTCGTGCTCGACCGTGCGGCGCTGCGCTGGTCGCCCGAGGCGCTGCGAGCACCCGGCGCCGACCCGGGCTTCGAAGCCGGCGTCTCGGCCTGCGTGTCAGCGGTCGCCCGGCTCGTGCACGACGGATACGCCGTCGAGGTCCTCGATTCCGAGGGCACCGTGCTCGTCGACCGCATCGAAGGCGGCGACATGACCGACGTGGACGCGATGCTGGTCCAGTTCGCGACCGTGACGGCCCACCGTGACGACGCCCTCCCCCGGCTGTCGCGGCTGTTCGCCGGACTGTCGACCGGGCCGATCGTGGTGATCGTCGGCCGGCTCGATCCCGCCGACGCGGTCGCGCTGGGGCCGGTCGCCCACCACAGCACGCTGCCCATCCTCCTCACCGCAGGCCCCGTCGGCGACGCACTCGACATCGCCGCAGACCACGGCTGGCACGTCGCCTCCATCGGCCCCGACCGCGACCTCGCCATCGCGTGGGCCAACGCGATCGGCCGCGGGGTGCATCATGTCCTCGGCTGAGTCGGCGCGGCCCGGCCGCGGACGCGGCGGCGAGCGGCTGCTCACGATCTCGATCCTGGCGGCGCTCCTGGCGGCGCTGCTGCCCGTGGTGCGGGTCATCGACCCCGGCTGGTGGCTCATCGGCGCGCTCCTGCTGGCGGCGATGATCCTGGCGGCGGGCTATACCGCGCGCCGGTACCGCCTCCCCGCGGTCGCGGTCACGCTCATCGAGGCGGCCGTCTGGGCCGTGTTCATGACCCTGGTGTTCCTGCGGGACACCGCGCTGCTGTGGGCGATCCCGACGCTCGACACGATCCGCGCCGTGCCGCTGCTGGTCGAATCCGCGATGGAGGAGATCACGGTCGGCGCCGCCCCGCTCGAGCCCACGTTGTCGCTGGCGTTCATCGTAGTCGGGGCGATGGGGCTGCTCACGATCGTCGTCGACCACGTCGTCGTGACGGCGCGGATGCCGCTCCTCGCCTCCGTGGGAATCGTCGCGGTGTCACTCATCCCCGCGATCGCGGCGCCGAGCGACGTCGATGTGATCGGCTTCGTGTTCCTCGCGATCACGATCCTCTTCCTCATCCGGTCCGAGACGCGCTCGCGCGAGAAGCCGCTGGAGCGCGAGGCGGAGCGCACCGCGGGCGTTCCCGCCACGGCGCTCGGCATCGGCGCGATCGCCATCGTCGTAGCGGTGGTCGCCACCCCGGTGCTGCCCCAGCCGGGCGCACGTGCGGGAACCGGCCTCGGCCCCGGGCCGGGGATCGACGCCACGCTGCAGCTCGGCGACGACCTGCGCCGTCCGCAGGACGCCGAGGTGCTGCGCCTGCGGACGAATGCTCCGTCGGTGCCGTACCTGCGTGCGACGACGCTCTCCCGCTTCGAGGGCGGGGTGTGGTCGCCGGATCGTGCGCAGACCATCTCGCTCGACGCGGACAGGGCCTTCGGGGCGGTCGACGCCGACGATGACATCCGGGTGACGGACTACTCGGCGAAGGTCGACATCATCAACCTCGACTCGCCGTGGGCCCCGGTGCCCTACCCGGCGATCGGCATCGACGGTCTGAGCGCCGGCTTGTGGGGCGCCGTCCCTTACAACCACACGGTCGCCTCCACGAACAGCTCGACCCAGGGACAGTCGTACGAGGTCGCCTACGCCCCCGCGCGGCCTTCGCTCGAGCAGGTGCGCGCCGCAACGGCGGTGGGAGCGCAGGTGCGCGACGAGACCACGGAGCTGCCCACCGACATCCCTCCGGTGATCGGAGAGCTCGCCCTGCAGATGACAGCGGAAGCCACCACCGACTACGACCGGCTGACGGCGCTGCAGCGCTGGTTCCGCGGCGGCGAGTTCTTGTACTCGCTGGATTCTCCCGTCGAGGAGGGCTTCGACGGCAGCGGCGCCGATGCCGTGGCCCGGTTCCTCGAGGTGCGCGAGGGCTACTGCGTCCACTTCGCATCGGCGTTCGCCCTCATGGCCCGGACGCTGCACATGCCGTCGCGGATCGTCGTCGGCTATCTGCCCGGCACGCCCACGACGCAGAGCATCGACGGACAGCCCGTCTTCTCGGTGTACAGCTCGCAACTGCACGCATGGCCCGAGGTGTATTTCGAAGGCATCGGCTGGATCCCGTTCGAGCCGACGTCGGGTCTCGGCGTGCCGACGACCTTCTCGTCCGAGGCCACGCTGCCCGGCCAGCCCACCGACCCGGATGCCGCCACCCCGCAGACCGGCGCCACGCCGACGGCACCGGGCGACCAGGCTCAGATCGACCTCGAGGAGCAGCGCGAGAACGCGGCGGGCGGAGCATCGGAGAACGGCCTCGACCCGCTGCCGATCCTGGGCGTGGTGGCGGCGGTGATCGTGCTCCTCTCGCTCCCCTTCCTCATCCGCGAACTGCGTCGTCGCACGCAGGACGCGGCCGCTCGAGGCGGTGACGCCGCCGCTGCGTGGCAGTCCGTCCAGGAGGCGGCGATCGACGTCGGCATCACGGTTCCCGCCAGCGAGACCCCTCGCGCGTTCGCACGCCGGCTGGTCGAGCAGCACGGCGCACCGGCATCCGAGATGAACACGGTCGTCCTCGCCATCGAGCGCGCCAGCTACTCGCGCGCCGGCAACCGTTCGCAGTGGATGGGGGATGCCGCCGCCGACGCCGCAGGTTCCGTGAGGGTCGCGCTGCTGGCGTCGGTGCCGCCGTCACGGCGGATCCTGGCGCTGCTCGCCCCGCGATCGCTCATCATCCGTCCGGGCAGCGTCTATGCGGGAAGCGCGCCGGTTCGGGCACGGTAGCCGCGCAGGGTAGGATGGTCGACGGCCCTCCGGGGCCTCCTGGAGGATTCGCCTAGTGGCCTATGGCGCACGCTTGGAAAGCGTGTTGGGTGCAAGCCCTCGGGGGTTCGAATCCCCCATCCTCCGCACCTGCGATCCCAGTGTTTTCAAGGGATCGCGACCCGTTCGAAATCTCGTGGCACAGTTATCGTGCACTTGGGTCGCGCGCTGCTTGTGATTCCGCCGATCTCGACCCCGCTGATGCGCCGGTTGCGACGTGACTGCCTCGTTTCACGACCGGCGCGAGAAGCCTCTGCTGTCGCCGCGCTCGACGCCATCGGAACCAAGACGAACGCCTCAGTAAGATCGTGACCTCCGAGGGCGTGAACGACTGACCATGTGGTCGACGGATCGTGCGATGGGTCGGTGGCCCGCGGTTCATGCGGCTGCGAGGCAGTGGGTTGTATGGTGACCGTAGGAGTGCCGGGAAGCCTGGTCGGCGATCGTTTCGTCGATTGGACTTGCTGATGCGCGTACTCATCCTCACCTTCGGCACCCGTGGCGACGTCGAGCCGTTCGCCGCCCTCGCTCAGCGCCTGACCGCGGCCGGACACACCGCGGTGCTGGCCGCCCCGGAACCGTACCGTGAGACGGTTGCGGCCGACGTCGGCTTCGAGCCGATGGCGACCGAGATGGACCGAGTGATGCGCGCCGGCATGACACGGTTGCGTGGCCCCGCCCACGCTCTGACCCTCGCCCGAGAGATGGCGCAAGGCATGCGCGTCTCCCTCCAGGAGCAGTGGTTGGGCATGCTGCGTCCCGATGAGGGTGAGGTCCGGGTCGGCGGGATGGCGCTGGCCGACCTGCCTCCGCGAGCGTGGGCGGGGGTCGGCCACCTTGTCGAACAGGCGGTCGCCTACGGGGAGCTGGACGTGCGCAGCAATCTGCGTCTGTCGGCCCGGCTGCACGGCGCGACGCCGGTCGAAGCCACGGCGATGGTGGAGTCGGTGATCGCTGAACTCGACCTGACGCGGTACGGGCGCGTTCGCGCACGCCGGCTGTCCCTGGGCAATCGCCAACGAGTCGGATTGGCGGCCGCTCTCCAGCACGACCCGCGACTCATCATCCTC
Source organism: Microbacterium sp. ZW CA_36 (assembly GCF_044987475.1). NCBI lineage: Bacteria > Bacillati > Actinomycetota > Actinomycetes > Micrococcales > Microbacteriaceae > Microbacterium > Microbacterium sp. ZW CA_36. The sequence goes on along the minus strand of NZ_JBJDRL010000019.1, from coordinate 48,590 downwards.
GACGAGCCAACCAACGCGCTCGACCCGGCCGGCGTGATCCTGCTTCGCGGGGCGCTGCTCCGCCGCGCACAGTCCGGCGCCGGCGTGGTCGTCTCCAGCCACCACCTCGACGAGGTGGCGCGCATCGCCGACCGGATCAGCGTCATGAACGACAGCCGCATCATCGGAGCACTCGATCCCGCCACGGTCGACCTCGAGCGGGCATTCTTCTCACTGGTCCACGCCGATGACCTCTCACGGCGGCCGGAATGAACGCCCTCGGGGTAGCCGTGTCGGTCGAAGCCCGCAAGGCCGTCGCCTCGCGCGTCGTTCCATGGACATCCGGGATCCTCATCCTCGGGCTCGCGGCGCTCACAGGCGGGTTGCTGGCGGCCGCAGCCGCTGGCGACGAGCGAGTGCTTGCCCGACTCGGACCGCTCGCAGACACACACGGCTGGACATTGCTGGTCGGCACAGCGGCGCAGATCCTCGCCGCAGGAGGATTCGGCGCCTGTGGCATCCTCATCGCCTGGCTCTATGGCCGCGAGTTCGCCGACGGCACCGTCGCCGGTCTGTTCGCCCTCCCCGTTCCGCGTTCGTCCCTCGCGGTCGGCAAGCTGCTCGTCTTTCTCGGGTGGGCGACCGTCATGGCGTTGGTGCTCACCGCCATGCTCGGCCTGATCGGAACCGCGGCCGGTCTACCCTCGACCGACCCCGATGGGACGCTGCAACTCCTCAGGATCCCGCTGCTCACCCTTCTGACCGCGTGCCTCGCGGTCCCGGCCGGCTGGGTGGCAAGCGTCGCACGCAGCATCCTGGCCGGCATCGCCGCCACCATCGTGCTCCTGATCGTGGCGCAGGTCTGCGCCGTGCTCGGCGTGGGCGCCTGGGTTCCGCTCATCGCCCCCGCGCTCTGGGCGATCGCCCCGGACACCGTGCCGTGGCCTTCGCTGCTGGGCGTCGTCACCGTCCCGATCGTGTTCGGCGCAGCGACCGCTCTCACGTGGGCGCAGATGCAACTCGACCGCTGAACGCGGCTCACCCGACCCTGCGACTCCGGTCGGGTCAGGGGCCGCTGTTCCGGCGACCGGCCGCTCGCCGCACGAAACCGAAGATCAGAGTGCCGACGAAGAGGATGACGCCGATGATCCCCAGCCAGAGCAGCCCCTCGAGAGCGAACCCCACGACGGCGAGGATCGCCCACACCACGAGGAGGATCACGATCACCGTCAGCATGACCTCAGATTACTCCTCGCCAGTAGGCGTGTGGGGGGCACGGTGGTCCGGCGACGTCGAAACGCTCACGGATGGAGAGAGGCGATCACTTCATCGATCCCGATCGAGAAGATGCGGATGCGGTCATCGCCGACGCCGACCGGAATCCACAGGGTTCCCCGATGTGCGATAGCGCCGCACGAGTAGACGACCCGCGGCACGTAGCCGTCGCGCAGCATGCTCACGGGCTGCAGAAGTGGCTCGCGTGACCGTCCCACCACGCGAGACGGGTCATCGAGATCGAGCAGGATCGCGCCAAGCGAATATGTGCGCAATGGCCCGACTCCGTGCGTGAGGACCAGCCATCCGCTCTCCGTCTCGATGGGCGCGCCGCAGTTTCCGAGCTGAACGAGCTCCCACAGTTCGGTAGGGCGATGAACGATGCCCGCGTCGTCCCAGATGACGCCGTCGATCGACGTCGCGAGGGAGATGTTCTCGCCGTCGGTGCGGCTGAGGGCGAGGTGAAGATCCCCGACGAGCCGCGGAAAGAGCGCCATCCCCTTGTTGTGGGCGCCGCTGCCGGTCAGGCGGTGGATCGTGAACTCGCGGAGATCCGGCGATGTGATCAGGCGAGGCGCGATGTCGTGGCCGTCGTACGCGGTGTAGGTCGCGCGATAGCCGGTGACCGCGTCGGCACCGGTGAAGTGGACGAACCGCGCGTCTTCCATGCCGTGGTTCTCCTCGGCGTCGACGGGCAGAAGCATCCGTCCACTCAGGGGCGAGTCGGGCGGGAAATCGGCCCGGTATGCGGACGCCGCCATGTCGCGCATCGCCTGCGTCGGCCAGCGGCTGTCGGGACGGGTCGAGAGCTGGTCCGGGAGCTCCAGGAGGGCGTACTCCAGCTCGGCCACGCTGAACCTCTCGGGGAGATTGCTGAGCACCGCGCTGGCCAGATCGGTGAGGTGGCCTTCATGCTCGAGCGCGCGGCCGAAGTGCTGTCGAGACCACTCGGCACCCCGCACGAGGGGAAGCGTCAGCGGCGTCGCGCGTTCCTCGAATGTCCAGCCATCATCGGCGTCGATCACTGCTTCGGCGAACCCGATGGACGAGACGTGCCCTTCTCCGATGCAGCGCAAGGCGATGGCCACCCGCAGCTCGTTCGGACCGAGTCCGTCCTGCGAGGGATGCTCGACGGCGCTGGGGTTGCAGAGGGCCGCCCCCTCGACGGCATACTCCGCCGTGAAGGCCGCCCCCAGCACCGCTCGCTGAGTATCCGTGAGAGCCGCGGGGCCCACGATGCGGCTGGCGACAGCTCGAGCATTCGCGGCCAGCAGATCGGCGACACCCGCATGCCTGGCCGAGAGCTCCCCGACAACGTGTGCCGCCATCCGCTCGGTCAGTGCGGCAGGTCCCGCGAGCACTCGGGCGATGATCTGTGCAACGCGCGAATGCGACGAGCGCAGTCCCTCGCCGGGGAGGAAGAATCTGGCCACCACACGGGTCGGATCGTGATCGAGGCTCGCAGGATGCTCGCGAATGGTCACGGCGCCACCCGTTCCAACACTCCGAGGCGGGCAGCCTGCTGGTAGGTGCCGAGGGCCGCGAGTGTGGACTCTGCCCCTTGGTTCTCGTTGCGCCCGCCTGCCTCCAGTCCGTCGAAGCCCGCTCCCGACTCGAGATCGATCATGGGTGTGAGGGCGTCGTTGTCGCCCGTGAACCACGCCCACGCCGCCGCGACACCGTCGCGCCACGAAGGATCCGCGGTGAGGGCGAAAGCACGGGCGCACGCGTCCGCGATGGCGGCCACCTCGATGGGCTGCTGATCGAATTGAACCGACCGCTGAGCGGGGCTGCGGCCGCTGACCCCCGTCACCGACAGGTGGCCGTCACGTGTCTCGACATCCACCAGGAACCGCAGCATCGCGAGTCCGCGAGCCACGATCCGAGGATCGTCCATAGCCGCACCCCCGGCGAGAAGGGCCTCGGGGAGCGCCGCGTTGGCGTAGCGCAGGCGCGGTTCGGGCCAGGGCCAGCGGGGGTCGGACGGGACCGCGATCGAAGCAACCCCGTCCCGCAGCAAGGCGCGGGCGGAGAGGTCGTCGGGGTCGGCGCCGAGCACGTCTGCCGCTCCCAGCGTCGCGAACGCCATCGCCCGCCCGTGCGGTGATCTCGAAGACGCGGCGCGGTGGAACGCGATCCGGGCGCGCGAGCGATCCGATGCGGTCGGGAGTTCGACGGATGCCGCGCCGAGGGCGCGCAGCGCGCGACCCCACCAATCGCCGAGCCCGGCATCGTCCGTCCACTCGCCTCCGGCAGCCATGCGGTTGTGCACCTGGCCGTCGACGTCGACAGCGGCCTCGAGGAACCGGAGACATGTGCTGACGAGCCGATCAAGTTCCGCAGTGCGCTCGGACTCACGCAGCAGAACGACGAGCGCGCGCGAGACGTCGTCGACGCAGTAGCCGTGATCGCGGCGGGGCATATCCAGGAGCGCGTGCTCGAAGAGGCCGTGCCCATCTGACATTGCCAGGAGGTGGGCGAAGGTGGGCGCGCCCGACGCGCTCTGGTCGGTTGCGTGACCGGTCATGCCGCGATCGCCACCATACGGCCGGCCAGTGCGCGGTACTGCTCGGCGACCGCGGGCCACGAGGCATCCTGCGTGTCGCGCAGCGCAGCGTCGTGCATCCGCTGCGCCGTCGCCTCCGCCCCGAGGATCGTCCGGATGGCCTCTGACATCGACTGCGGGTCCTGATGCCGAGCGATCAGCCCCGCTCCCCTGCCCAGCAGCTCGACGGCGTGCGGGAAGCCTGTCGCCACGACGGGGATCCCCGCGGCCACCGCCTCGATCAGCACACCGGACGTCGCCTGGTCGCGAGAGTCGTAGGGCAGCAGAACGACGTCGGCCCGGGCCACGTGCTCGGCGAGCTGCGAGTCGTCGAGGTAACGGTCATCGAGTGTGACGACGTCGGCCAGATCGAGGTCGTCGATCAGCCGCTGCAGTGCTTCGCGGTAGCGCTCTCCGTCGCGCGCGACCACCTTGGGATGGGTCTGACCAGCGATGACATACGTCACCGGCGTGCCGGCATCCTGCAACTGGGCCAAGGCGCGGATGCCCCACTCGATCCCCTTGCCGGGCGAGATGAGTCCCCACGTGAGGACGCGCTTCGACCCGCCATCCTTCGTCACGCGAGCTTCATGTGACAGGGGCACGCCATGGGGGATGACCCGGACTTTCGATCTCTTGACGCTGTACGTGCGCAGCAGGATCTCGCTGGCGTTGTCGGTCATCACGACGACGTTCGCGGCCAGTTTGCACACCGTGTCGAGGACGACCCGCTGGTGGGCGGTCGGCTCGGACAGCACCGTGTGGAGGACGACGATCGCCGGCGTGTTCAGCGATCGGAGCAACGGGATGATCTCGTCGCCGTCCGGGCCCCCGTAGATCCCGTACTCGTGCTGAACGATCGCGACGTCGCACTCGTCGAGCGCACGGACGGCCGCCCGCAAGGTGACCCGGTTGCGTGCAACCAGCTCCACCGTGCTCGGGATCCGGCCGGTCTCTTCGGCGCCGCGATGGCTGTCCATCACGTCGAGCACCCGGACGATCGTGGGCGTGTGCGGCTCGCCTGCGGCGAGCGCACCGGCAAGCGCCTCCGTGAACGTGGCGAGACCGCAGCGGGTGGGCGGATAAGTGGAGAGAAAACCGAAGCGGGTCATGTGACCATCTCTGTCGGCCCGGCGTCTGTCGACCCCGGGGACTCGAGACGTCTGCCGACGGCATCCCTCGTGGAACTGCGCCAGCGTCGCCGCGGTCCGGTTTACGCGACCGGTGAGCATGGCTGCGCTTTGATTCGCACCCTACACCACCCTCATGTGCGGCTTCGGGGCGAGGCGAGGACCAGCTCGTAGACCTCGAGGTAGCCATCCACCATGCGCTCGACGTCGAACCGCTCGCGGGCCCTGGCGCGGACGGTGCCGCGATCGAGCGCCACTGCGCTGGCGACGCGGTCGACGGCCGCGGCGACATCGTCGACGACGAAGCCTGTGACGCCTTCGTCGATGATCTCGGGCATCGACCCGCGCCGGTACGCCACGACGGGAGTGCCGCACGCCATGGCCTCTACGACCGACAGCCCGAACGGCTCGTCGAAGTGGATGGGATGCAGCAGCACCGCAGCCGATGTCAGCACGTCTGCGCGCTCGGCCGGGCCCACCGATCCGCGGTATACGACTCTGTCGCCGTCGATGTGGGGTTCGATCCGCTGCGCGAAGTACGCGGCGTCCTGGACGATCCCGCAGATCACAAGCCGACGTCCTGCGCGCGCGGCGATCTCGATCGCGTCGGCGATGCCCTTGTCGGGGTGTATGCGCCCGAACACGACGAGGTCGTCGCCCGTCGCCGCCGAGCTGTCGAGTTCGACCATGTCGATGCCGTGGTGGACCGTCGCGACGTAGTCGAGGCCAGGTGAGCGATCGGCATCCGAGATCGAGACGAAGGCGGATGCCGACCGTTCGTAGGCCGGCAGGATCGCGTCACCCGAGAAGCCGTGGATCGTCGTCACCATCGGTGCCGCCCACTGGGCACCGAACACGAGCGGCAGCCAATCGAGCTGGTTGTGCACGATGTCGAACTCGGCGGACCGCTCCATCGCGCGGGCGACATGCAGCGCCTCCCACACCCGGCCATCCATCTGCGGATCTTCGGCGTAGCCGTGCGGTGCCACGAACTCGAGCGCCGCGGCCGTCTCGGAGTCGGCGGTCGCGAACAGCGTGACATCGACGCCCCTGCGCACCAGCCCCTCGGTCAAGAGGCTGGTGACGCGCTCCCACGGTCCGTAGTGGCGCGGCGGTGTGCGCCACGCGATCGGACCCAGCATGGCCACCTTCACGGTGACCGCTCGGTGGCGTGTGCCGGATTCATGCCGCCTTCTGCCTCGATCATGAGGGGAGGTTACGCCTGCGCCGACCGGGCGAAGCGACGCAGAGCCGGTCAATCCCCGAGTGCGCGTGTCGGCAGGAGCCAGCGGACGCAACGAACCGCGAGCAAGAGGCGACTCCTCAAGCGGCGGGCTGCGAGATGGCGCCGGTCAGTGCGGACAGCCGCGTGACACCGATCGGCTCCTCTGCGAGCAGCGGGACGATCGCGACCCGATCCGCCAGCGCGCGCACGTGCGCGATCTGCGCAATCTCGTGGCGGGCACGCGTGCGCAGAAAGGCCGACTCCGGGTGCGCCGCGGCGATCGAGTTGTTCACGACCCATGCCCACGGATGGATGCCGGCCCGCTCGAGGTCATCCCGCAGACCGACGGCTTCCAGAACGGGGGTCGGCTCGGCGAGTGTGACGACGAGGATCTTGGTCTGCGCCGGATCCTGGAGGCGCATCAGCGGTGTCGAGTAGGTCAGGTGGGCCGGCCCCATCTGCCGCGCGATCTCGCGATGGTACGAGCCGGTCGCGTCCAGCAGCAGGAGTGTGTGCCCCGTCGGCGCGGTGTCCATCACGACGAACCGGCGTCGCGAGTCGTGCACCGCGCGGGAGAACTGCTGGAAGACCGCCACCTCCGCTGTGCACGGCGACATGAGATCCTCGGCGAGGGCGGCGCGCCCCAGCTTGTCCAGATCTCTTCCCTTCGTCGCCATCACGCGTGTTCGGTACTGCTCGAGAGCGTCGACAGGGTCTATCCGCGTCACCGTGAGGCCCTCGACCGCCTCGCCGACCGTCTCGGTGAGGTGGGCGGCCGGATCGGTGGTGGTCAGAAGCACCTCATGGCCACGCTGGGCCAGCGCGAGCGCCAGGGCCGCGGCGATAGTCGTCTTGCCGACGCCGCCCTTCCCCATGCACATCACGAGGCAACGACTGTCGCGCTCGATCTCGTCCACGAGCGCCGCCAAGGGGGCATCCGGCAGGTCGGGGACCGCCGCCCCATCGGCGGCCGGCGCATCTGCACGATCCGGTCCGAAGAACGCGCGGAGCGCGTCGAGACCGACGACGTTGCCCGCCTTCAACTCCAGGACATCGCGCGGCAGATCGGCGATCGTGGCTGGCACGGCCGACAACGCCGCCGCCTCGCGCGCGCGAACCGCCGACGCGATCGGCTCGTCGCCCGCTCGATCAGGAAGAACGCCGTTGATCACGACGAAGGCGTCGGTCATGCCGATCGCCGTCAGCTCGGAGAACGTGCGCTCGATCTCCGTCAGCGCGGACTGCTGAGGGCGGGCGACCAGAACCAGTCGGGTGCGGGCCGGGTCGGTGAGCGTCGCGACAGCGGCCGCATATGTCGCGCGCTGCCTCTCGAGGCCGGCGAGAGGTCCGAGGCATGAGGCGTCGCCGCCCGTGGAGAGGAACTCGGTCCATGAGCCGGGCAGTTGCAGCAGCCGGATCGTGTGGCCGGTGGGCGCCGTATCGAAGATGACGTGGTCGTAGTCTCCGTATTCGGAGTCGTCCGTGAGTAGTCGGGTGAACTCATCGAACGAAGCGATCTCGGTCGTGCAGGAGCCCGAAAGGCCCTCGGTGATCCCTGCGATCTCCATCTCCGGCAGGAGCCCGCGAATCGGTGCGATGATGCGCTCCCGGTAGGCCTCGACGGCTTGCTCCGGATCGATCTCCAAGCCCGCCAGTCCGGGCACCGACGGGATCATCGTGACGAGATTGCCGATCGTGATGCCGAACACCTGACCGAGATTAGATGCAGGATCGGTACTGACGAGCAACACCCGCCGCCCGTGGCTCGCCAGCTCAACGGCGGTCGCGCACGCGACCGAAGTCTTGCCCACGCCGCCCTTGCCTGTGAAGAACAGGAACCGTGGCGCGTTCTCGACGTATCTCATGATCGATACCCATCTTCCTCGCGCCCAACGAACGAGCCGGGTCCAAGGTCCCGCACGGCCGACGCGCCGGTCTGGCCGGCGCCGCTCCTGCCCCGCGGCGGTTCGAAGAGTCCGGAACGATCGCCCGGGCGGGACCTTCGGCCCAGCCGGGTCGCGATCGACGGGTCCACTCTGTCGACATGCTCACGTCGCGACCTGTCGCCGGCTTCCTCGTGCGTGTCACGCTCGCGCACGTCGTCACCTACTTCGCTGTCGGGCTGGTCGCGGCGACGGTCTTCAACTACGAGGAGCTGTTCGCCCAGCCGATCATCCGTGACTTCATGCGCCCGTTCGGTTCGGTCGCGGTGATCGTCGGTCCTCTCCTTCAGGTGGTGCGCGGACTCATCATCGCAGCGGTGCTCCTGCCATTCCGCTCGGTCCTGGTGGCACGACTCGGGTGGCTGTGGCTGTGGCTGCTCTTCATCGGGGTCGGAATCCTGTCCACACCCGCAGCGGCACCGGGCTCGCTGGAGGGGGCGGTGTACAGCCAGCTGCCGTGGTGGTATCACCTCATCGGCATGCCGGAGATGCTGGTGCAGACGTTGCTGTTCAGCGCCCTCACCGGTCTGATCGCGCGGCATCCCGACGGGGTCATGGCGGCCCTGCCTCCCGTCTTGGATCGGGTCGTCCGTGCCCTCGTCGTGACCTGCCTGTCGTTCATCGGCTATGCGGTCGTCTCGGTGATCTTCGCGCTCGCCTCGGGTGCCGCGGTGGGGTCGGCGGAGAACCTGTCGCCGGCGGTGCAAGGGGTGTTCGTCGCACCGTTCGTCGCTAACGGGGTCATCGCCTTCTTCGCGTCCGCGAACGGGTCGCGTGGGCGGGCTGCCGCGGCACTGATCTCCTACGCCTTCGGAGCCGTTGCCATCCTCGGCTACCAGGCGCTGGTCTTCGGAAGCGCGGGCCTTCTCTACGCGCTGGTCGCACCGGTCCTGCCGGCAGCGATCCTGTGGTTCGCCACATCTCGGGCGCCCCGCGAGGACCCGGCGTCGGTCGATGACGCCGAACGGTCGGTCAGCCGGCCCGGATCACTGCGTTGAGTCCTGACCGGTGAGCATGATCCGCCCGCGGCGAGCCGAGTCCCACGGCCGGCTCGAATACCGCCTCCGCGGTCTGAGAGGCTGACCCGTATGCGGTTCCTTCGATCGATGTGGACCTATCCGGTCATCACGGTGACCATCATCGTGCTGGGAAGCGTCCTCGCGCTCGAGGCGGCAGGCGAAGCCCAGCTCGCCCGCTGGACCGCCGTGGCCTGGGTCGGCGCGGTGGTCATCTGGACCCTCGTCGGCATGGTCCGCGACGTGCTGAAGGGCCACGTCGGGCTCGACATCCTGGCGGTGGTGGCGATGGTCGCGACCTTGGCGGTCGACGAGTACATCGCATCGCTCATCATCGTCCTGATGCTGTCGGGGGGCGAGGCGCTGGAGGACTTCGCGCAGCGGCGAGCCAAGCGCGACCTGACGGCGCTGCTGGATCGCTCGCCACGGATCGCACACATCGTCGAACGCGCCGCCGATGCGAGCCTACGGCAGGGCGAAGTGGTGGATGCCGCCGTCGACGACGTCGCCGTCGGCGACATCCTGCTCGTGCGGCCGGCAGAGATCGTTCCGGTGGACGGGGTGCTGCTGTCCGGAGACGGCGCCTTCGATGAGTCCTCACTGACCGGTGAGAGCCTGCCGGTCAGCAAGACGGCCGGCGACGAGGTCCTCTCCGGCGCCATCAACGGCACCCGGATCGTCCGCATCCGCGCCGCGCGTGGCAGTGCCGACAGCCAGTATCAGCAGATCGTCGCACTCGTGCGCAGCGCGCAGGAGTCTCGCGCGCCGGTGGTGCGGCTCGCCGATCGGTTCGCGATCCCCTTCACCGCCGTCTCGCTCGTGCTGGCCGCGACGGCGTGGGCGCTCTCGGGCGATCCGACCCGGTTCGCCGAGGTGCTCGTGCTGGCGACACCGTGCCCTCTCCTCATCGCGGCGCCCGTGGCGTTCCTCGGCGGTCTGTCACGCTCGGCCAAGGCCGGTGTGATCATGAAGGGCGGCGCGGTGATCGAGCAACTGGCCAGGGTGCGGTCGGCGGCCTTCGACAAGACCGGCACCCTCACACGGGGCAAGCCGACGCTGGCAGCGGTGCGCGCCGTCGATGGCTTCACCGCTGACGAACTCCTGCGGTTGTCAGCATCTGCCGAGCAGTATTCGACTCACGTGCTCGCCGACGGCATCCGCCAAGCCGCCGCCGAGCGGGGGCTCGACCTCGTCGCGGCCGAGGACGCGAGCGAAGTCGCGACGAACGGTGTGACCGCCCGCATGCACGGACGGACCATCGTCGTCGGCAAGCCCGCCTATGTCTCATCGATCGCCCCGGACACGCACCGGACCGTGCTGGCCCCAGGGCAGGCTGCGGCCTACGTCGCGGTGGACGGGCGGTACGCGGGAGCGATCGTGCTCGCCGACGAACCCCGACCCGAATCGCGGGCAGTCATCCAATGGCTGCGAAGCAACGGGGTGGAGCGGATCACGATTCTCACCGGGGACGCCCACAGCACAGCCCAGTCGATCGGGGAGGCGGTCGGCATCGACGAGATCCACGCGGAACTGCTTCCGGGCGAGAAGGTGCGTCTGGCGGCGGAGCTGAGCCCCGGTCCGGTGATGATGGTGGGCGATGGAGTGAACGACGCGCCGGTGCTGGCAGCCGCCGACATCGGCATCGCCATGGGGGCGAAAGGCGCGACCGCGGCGGGGGATGCCGCAGACGTGGTGATCCTCGTCGACTCGGTCGCGAAGGTCGTCGACGCCATCTCGATCGCCCGGCACACGCTGCGGGTCGCGCTCACCGCGATCTGGATCGGAATCGGGCTGAGCATCGGCCTCATGATCGTCGCGATGACCGGTGTCATCCCCGCCGTGGCGGGGGCGCTCATCCAAGAACTCGTCGACCTGGCGACCATCCTGTACGCACTGCGCGCCTTGCGCGGGCCTGTGAGCGAGGTCCCCGCAGGCGTCGCGGCGGCACCCGGGACGCCGGGTCAGTGAAAGCGCCGATGCCTGGCCGTCCAGGAGAGGTAGGCACCGAGTGCCCCGATCGCCCCCAGCCCGGCACCGACCATCGTGCCGCGCCAGGAGCCCCATCGCCGGTCGGACGACACCAGCCCGCCGATGCCGCTGATCAGGGCGGCGCCGATCATGCCGGCGACGAGCCGGTTCCCGATCCTCTCCGCCCGCCCGACAAGCGGCTCGAGTTCGGCCGCGCGCAGGTGCACCTGGATACCGGTGGTGTCTGCGGCATCCACGAGCCGGCGGAGGATGCTCGGGAGGTCGAGTGCGAGCTCGCCGACGTCGATCGAAGCCCTCGCGAGGCGCTTGGCGATGGCGGAGGCTCGCAGCCGCTCCCAGGAGAGGTGTTCGGCGTAGGGCCCGAGCGCTTCGCCGAGGCGGAAGTCGGGGTCGAGCCGCATGGCGAGCGCTTCGATGAGCAGCAGCGCCTTGAAGAGCAGCATCATCTCGCGGGGCAGCCGAACGCGGTTGGTGCGGAGAAGGGTGAACAGGTCCGCCATCATCGGGGCGAACGGGGTCTGCCGGACAGAGCGCAGCTGGTACCGGGCGACGAACGGACGCAGATCATCGCGCAGCGTCAACCGGTCGACGGACGCCCCGGTCACCGAGACGTCGATCAGGGCTGATGCGAGGAGCTCGGCGTCACCGCGGACCATCGCGATGAAGAGGCGGCTCAGGTGTCCTCGCAGCTCCTCGCCGATCACCCCGACCATGCCGAAGTCGATGAGCGCGATCGCGCCGTCAGGATGGATGAAGAGGTTCCCGGGATGCAGGTCCGCGTGAAAGAACCGATCCTCGAAGATCATCTTCAGGACGATGTCCGCGCCCCGCCGGGCGACGAGGTTGCGGTCGACGTGGGCGTCATCGAGGGCGCCGACATCGGCGACATTCATCCCCTCCATCCGCTCGAGAGTGAGGACTCGCGATGTGGTGTGCTCCCAGTAGACGCGCGGGATGATGACGGAGGGGTCCTCCTTGAAGTCGCGAGCGAATCGCTCGGCGTTCCGGCCCTCCTCGAGGTAGTCGAGCTCCGCACGGATGGTCGCGACGAATTCGTCGACCATCGCGACGACATCGACGTCGCGAGCGAACTGCCATGTTCGGGTGGCCCGGGACGCGAGGTTCTGCAGTATCTCCAGATCGGTCTGCACGAGCGAGACCGCGTCTGGTCTACGGACCTTCACGACCACCGGCGTTCCGTCCGCAAGGGTCGCCGCATGCGCTTGGCCGATCGACGCCGATGCCAGTGGCTGGTCCTCGAATGACGCGAAGACCTGCTCAGGCGGGGCGCCCAGCTCACTGCTGATCACCTCGCGGATCAGATCCACCGGTATAGGCGGTGCGGCATCCTGCAGCTTTGCGAGTTCGGTGACGAAGGCGGGCGGAAGCAGATCCGATCTCGTGGAGAGGAGCTGTCCGAGCTTGATGAAAGTCGGGCCCAGCTCTTCGAGCGCGGCCCGGAGGTGAATGGGCGCCTCCGCGGTGAGCTCCCTCAGCGCGCTCCCGGCGCCGCCCCGCGCACCCCGGAAGGCCCGATCGAGTCCAAGAAGGCCCCACAGGACCCCGAGGCCGTGACGACGCAGTGCAGAGCCGATCTGGCGATACCGACCGACGTGAGTCCGCTCGGGAGTGTCCTGCTGGTCCCCGCTCATGGATCCGACCCTACGCGCCGATGAAGTCGCATCGACCGGCACGAGGTGGGAGCGCTTCGGTGCCATGTGCGGCCGCAGAGCGTGGGACCTTCGACCCGAAGACGTTCGGCGCGACCGCGGGAGAGTGAGACGAACAAGGAGGCAACATGTCCACCACCTCACCCCCGGCCGCAACTGCCGGAGAAGCACTCGCCCCTCAGACGGCGATGGCGTCCGACCGATCGTTCATCGCGACATGGATGTTCTCGTGGCTGCTGGGCTTTCTCGGCGTCGATCGTTTCTATCTCGGCAAGGTGGGCACCGGGGTTCTGAAGCTCCTGACGCTCGGGGGCCTCGGCATCTGGTGGCTCATCGATCTCATCCTCACGCTGGCCGGCGTGCAGCGCGACAAGGATGGGCGTCTGCTGCCCGACTTCGAACAGCACAAGATGATCGCGTGGATCATCACGGCGGCCGGGTTCGGTCTCTGGATTCTCACTGCCGCGATCTCTCGCGTGTTCATGTACGTGCCTGAGCAAGTCTGGCCGATGATGCCCTGGTGGCGCGGCTAGCGGCCGAGGCACCGTTCCGCGCACGCGTGTGGCGTGTGTCGTCCGCACCTTCAATGGGGGCGATGATCGATCGCCTGCGGCCACCTACGTGGTCAGCCGGATGAGTTCCTGCGCCATCCCTTCAGCGAAGGCGGAGCCAGGGATGCTCGCTGCGTCGACGTGGATCCCGCACCACAGCCGGCCCTCGTACGACAACGCAGCGACGCCTGATCTGACGTTCGCGGCCAGCACTGCAACCGGCCAGATCGCCGCGACCGGAGCCCCGCAGAGGCGCAGGGTTCCGCTGGGACCGGGGACGTTGGTGACGAATCCGGCCACGAGGCGCTGTCGCCGGCCGATGACGTCCATGATGCGCGCGCCGACCGGGCCACGCATGAGCTCGAGCGTGCCCTGCGCCCTGGCCCGGGGCTTCTCGCGACGCGTCTGCCCGGCGATGAGCCGCAGGCGATGGTCGGCGTCGGTCTCGTCGAGCGGCAGGCGCACGAGCATCACCCCCACCTGATTCGCGGAACCTTCGTGTCTCGTCAGCGCAACCGGGACCGAGACCGGGAGCGACTTCGGAATCGGTTCGCTCAGTGCAGTCAGCGCGGCCCGATAGCCCGCCGCTACAGCGTCGAGGAGAGCATCGTTCACGGTGCCGCCGAGCGGACGCACATGCGAGGTCAGCGAACCGAGGCCGACATCAAGGAACCTGACGCCGTGAAGGGCGCTGCGCGGACCGAGGAGCGCGGTCTGCCCGACGCCGTGATTGATGACGGTCACGAGAGTCCGCTGAAGCCCCACGGCCATCCGCTGCGATCTCTGGGCGAGACTGGGGCCCGGCGCCGCCGGGCGGGTCGCAGACGGCACGGGCGCGGGCGCGCGCTGCGCATCTTCCTGGAAGAGCGTCCGGGCGATGGCGACCGCCGACATCCCGTCCGCGATCGCGTGATGGATGCGCAACACGATTCCGAGCCCGTCCGTCGTCGCCCCCGGCACGACGAGGAGTTCCCACAGCGGCCGGTCCCGCGGCAGCGGCACACACATCAGGCCGGCGCAGACCTGCTCGAGTCCGCCGACCCCGCGCACAGCCGGAATCGCGCGAACGTGGTGTTCGAGGTCGGGCGCGAGTTCCGCCCAGGCATGCCGACGACCCACCGGCACAGCGACGCGGCAAAGCTGCGGAAGCGTCTCGATGCGTTCACTCAGCCCTCGGCGCAACATCGGCATGTCGGGCAGCCCGTCGGCCCCCACGAACCCTCCGGGGCGCACAAGTCCGGCGACCAGGAACACGTTGACCTGCCCGGCGTGGTCCAACGTGAAGTTCGCCTCGTCCACCGCGGCAAGCCGTGCTCGGGTGACCATACCCCGATGTTCGTCGCCGGGGCCACGAGATCAGGGACGAAGGTCCCTTCGATCTCGAGCGGCAGACGGTCCGGCGTCCGCGCGGAGAAGGGGGAATATCCTTTCCTCGCCGGGGCCGATCTCGAACTCCGTCCCCTCGACGACGATTCGGACGGGTGCCGCGTGCCCCTCCACGGAGACGATGTGCAGCTCGGCCTGCGTGACGGTCACGCTGAGCGCCAGATCCCGGTACGTGAGATGAAAACTCACCGCATTGATCTCGACGGGCAGCAGGGGATGGAACCAGAGACGAATCGTCGTCACCCTGCCCTCGCGGTCGCGCACGGTGATGTTCCGGGTCAGGATGCCGTGGCGAACGTCGAGCTCCTGACGGAACTCGAGCAGATCCGCATCCGCGAAGGAGTCGATGTCGAACCAGCCGTCGTCCGCGAGACGGAACTGCAGACGCAGCCAGTTCGGCGCATTCACCACCTCTTCGCCGGGCATCTCCACTCCATCGACGATCCCGTCGACCTCGTCGTAGACACCGGCGAAGTAGGTGCCGGGATAGTGCACGTCGTCCGCGACCGACTCCTCCGATGCCCCCCGCGTGCCCCAGTAGCCATTGGCGAGCGTGCAGAGCGACTCGCGCCGCCCCTCCTGCGCCGGCTCGTACTCCTCGAAGGCGACCACCCAGGTGTCGACATCCGCAAGCTCGTCGGGCTGTCGGATGCCGCAGGAGCGTTCACCGTGGCGGCCAGACCCTGCCATGGCCCCACCGTACGCGGCTCGGCCCGCGCCCGGTGGGACCAACGACCCTGCCGGATAGCGGGCAGCGCCACCGCGGCCGGTTGCCTGCACGGCCGGCGGTACGAGTTCGCGTGCTGAGCTGACCAGACGAGGCGCGGGACCTTCGGCACTACCGGGCCGCCCCGCCGACCACGCACCGTGGAGTCATGTTCATGCAGCTGTGGGTCGATTCGATAGAGGCATCCCGATGATCGGCCGACCGCACGTACGCCGACTCCTCACCGTGGTCCTCACAGCCGGCGTCCTCATGCTCGGCACCGGCGGCGCGGCCGTCACCGGCAGTCCCTCACCGCATTCCGACGCTGTCGCGGCAGCGACCGGGGACGATCGCGAAGGCCCTCAGTTCTACTCCGGCGTGGTGATCGATGTCTCCGGAGCGATCGAAGGCGACGTGTACGCCTCGGGCCAGACTGTCACCGTCAGCGGCGATGTGACCGGCGACGTGATCGCTGCGGCGCAGACCATCACGATCACCGGCACGGTGGAGGGAGATGTGCGCCTGGCCGGCCAGGATGTCTCGATCACGGGCGAGGTCTCTCGAAGCGGGACGGTCTTCGCCGCGAACTTCACGCTGGGCGACACCGGATCGTTCGGCGCCGACGTGGTCGCCGCTGCGGGAAGCATCGGCATCGCCGGTGACGTCGGCGGCGATGTCGTGGTCAGCGTCGGCAGTCTCGTCATCGACGGATCGGTCGACGGAAGCCTGACGTATGTGAGTGGCGATGACGCGGAGATCGCAGAAGGCGCGGTGGACGGGACCGTGACACGCGTCGAACCTCCGCAAACACCCCGGGTCGAAGTCTCCCCCTGGGCGGTCTTCGTCGGCTGGTTCCTCGGAGTGTTCTACGCGCTCGTCGCGCTCAGCCTCATCACACTGTTCGCCGGTCTGCTCTTCCCACGCTGGCTGCATCGCGTCACCGACCATCTGTGGCCATCGCCATGGAAGGCCCTGCTCGTGGGGTTCGTCTCGGCCATCGCCGTGCCCGTCGCGCTGCTGTTCTTGACCTTCACGATCATCGGCGCCCCGCTGGCGCTGGCCGGCGCGCTGGTGTGGACGGTGATGGTTCTGTCGACCTTCGTCTACAGCGCGTACTACGTCGGGCGCCTTGTGTTCCGCGACAGGCAGCATCCTGTGGTCATGTCGCTCGTCGGTGGCGTGATCCTCATCGTCGCGCTGCAGATCCCGTGGCTGAACATCGTGGTCTGGCTCGCGATGGTGTTCTTCGGATTGGGCGCCCAGCTGCTCGAACTTCATCGTCAACGGCCATGGCGGCGAGCACCAGCGACGAGCCGCGAGGTTCCCGCGGGATCTGATCCCATCGAGGAGAGGCAACAATGACCGAAAGCCGCCGTAGCACTCAGGTCGTGCAACAGACGGGGCCGTCGGCGGTGTTCTTTCTGCTCGCCTTCATCGGGGCTGCCGTCTACTTCGTCTCACGTTCCGACGGTTCGTTCTGGGGCGTCGTGCTCGGCATACTGCAGGCGATGGTGTGGCCCGCGTACGCGACCTATCACGCGCTGGATCTCCTGGGGGCCTGAGCCGCGTCGACGTCAGGCCACCTCGACGTAGACGTCAAGGACACCTCGGCCATCAGGCACTCCGGCCAGGGGCCGGAGCAGCTCGAGACGGTTCCCGTCGACTAATCGTTCCGGTCGTGGTGCGACCGCGGGAGAGCCAGGCGTTCGCGGATCGGCCCACCGGCGCTGCTCACGTCCGCGGAGGATGCGAGGGGATCAGATCGGGACGGTCACTCCGCGGCGGCTCCGGCGGTTCCGGCTCCTCGTCCGCAACTCGAGCAACGGGCCGGGGGGCGGTCGGCGCGATCGCGTCGCGATGCGCGAATCGGCGCCCACTGACAGTCGTCGCAGTGACCTTGAGAACATGCTGCTTGTGCCGGGGGCTCTGCGTCATCAGCCGTCCGACACCGCTGCGTTCGATCTCGACTTCGTCCCGCACCAGAGCGGCCGCTCCTCTCACCACGACACTCCACCAGCCTTCGTCGCTCTCGCCATCGACCTCGAAGGCTGCGAAGGGGTGTGCGGTGATCGAAACGACCTTCACGTCGGGCGCCGTACGGATGTAGACCGCGCCCTCGAACGGCACGAAGTTGACCGGGAAGATGTCGGGCATGCCGTCGCTCCCGGTGACCGCGAGACGGCCGACCGCCGCGGTCTCGAGAAGATCCCAGCATTCGGATGTCCGCAGGAGCGCGCTGCCTGCCGCTGTGCGTCCCATGAGGTCTCCTTTCGTCTTCGCCCATTGCACACGGGAATCCGCGGTCGGGTCGGGCCGAAGGTCCCTCGGTGCGCGGTGCGCTTGGTCGCCCTCCTCAAGGATGCTCGCTGGAGCGGTGACGGTCAGGGGCTGGTGTTCCGTCGGACGGCGGGACGCGACCAGCGTCGGCCGTGGCCGTCGAGCCTTCCTCCTGCGAATCAGTCCGGGAGGAGCTCGGCGAGGAGGCGCTCGACGCGATCTCGGATCTCGTCGCGTACGCGCCGCACCCCCTGCAGATCGAGGCCGGCGGGGTCCTCCAGCTGCCAGTCCAGGTACCGCTTGCCCGGGTAGAGCGGACACGCGTCTCCGCAGCCCATCGTGATCACCGCGTCAGCCGCCCGCACCACATCATCCGTCAGTGGCTTCGGGAACTCGTCGGTGACGTCGAGATCCACCTCGGCGAGCGCGAGTGCCACCTCGGGCAGGATGCGCTCCCCCGGCTGCGACCCCGCCGATCTGACGTGGACCCGATCTCCGGCGAGATGACGGGTCAGCGCGGCGGCCATCTGCGACCGGCCCGAGTTCTGCACGCAGACGAACAGCACTTCGGGGACCGGCTTCGCGATGAGCCCCTTGGACTGGGCGAGTGCGGTCAACCGATCGCGTGCGAACTTCTCTGCGAGGCTCGGCAGGTGGGTCCTGACGGCCGCGGTGCGCGCCAGAGCGGTGTACGACTCGAAGACGACGCGCTCGACGGTCTCCTCGCCGACCATGCCCGTGAACTGCTGGGTCAGACGCTCGGCCGCGCGGTGGAGCACGGCATCAGGCGACAGCAGCGCGCTCTGACCCGGTGCGCCGGTCATGCGGCACCGCGCGCTGGCAGGATCTCGGCGAGCAGCGCCTCCACACGACCGCGGATCTCGTCGCGGATCGGACGCACGGCCTCGATCCCCTGACCTGCCGGGTCGTCCAGTTCCCAGTCCTCGTAGCGCTTGCCGGGGAAGATCGGGCAGGCGTCACCGCAGCCCATCGTGATCACGACATCGGACTCCCTCACTGCGTCGACGGTGAGCACCTGGGGGGTGTTGCCGGCGATGTCGATCCCCTCCTCCGCCATCGCCTCGACGGCGACCGGGTTGATGGCATCCTTGGGCGCTGATCCTGCAGACAGCACCTCGACGTCGTCGCCGCCGAGGGCACGGAGGTAGCCGGCGGCCATCTGGGAGCGACCCGCGTTGTGCACGCAGACGAACAGGACGGTGGGCTTCTCGGTCACGGTGTTCTCGCTTTCTCTCTCGCAAGAAGCATAGACCAGTGTCTATCTATTCGACGAGGGCCGCAGATGAACTCTCGGCGACGAGTTCGGTGAGAAGCGCGCGTACGCGGCGGTCGATGTCGTCCCTGATGACGCGGATCTGTTCGGGCGACTTGCCGACGGGATCCTCCAGCTGCCAGTCGACGTAGCGCCGGCCGGGGTAGATCGGGCAGGCGTCGCCGCAGCCCATTGTGACGACGACATCGGCGCCGCGCACCGCTTCGTCGGTGAGCGGCTTGGGGAACTCGTCTCCGAGCGGGACGCCGATCTCGTCGAGGGTGCCCACGATGGCGTTGCGCACATCTCCTGCCGGCTCGGATCCTGCAGTCCTGACCAGCACGCGATCACCCGCGAGCTGACGAAGGATCCCGGCCGCGATCTGCGATCGGCCCGCGTTCTGCACGCAAACGAACAGGACGGAGGGAACGGCACCGGGGATCCCCTGAGAACGCTTCAGCGCATCGAGGCGCGCGGCGGCGAACGCAGCCGTGCGACTCGCCAGCATCGGTGACCGCGACCGGCCGGCGAGCAGTTCGTAGCTCTCCACGACCTTGGCGCGAACGGTCTCCGGACCGAAGACGCCACGATATCTGAGAGTGAGATCCGTCGCGATGCGCTCGAGGTCGGGGTGCGGCGCCGGTCGCGCAGCCTCGCCGAGGAGGGCGTCGACGCGGCCCGCGAATTCCGGAGCGATCGAGTACCAGACGCGACGCCCGTCGGGCTCGCGCACGACGATGCCCTCGTCGTGCAGCGACTTCATGTGGTGGCTGATGGTCGGCTGCCGCAGCTCCAGCGCCTCCGCGAGACGACTCACCAGAGCTCTCCCGTCCGCGGAATCGCGAATCAGCCTAAGGATGCGGGCCCGCGTAGGATCGCCCAGCGACGTAAGGCTCCCCGACTGATCCATAGACAGCAGTCTATCTGCCGCCCGTGGCAGACGATTCAGTCAGTTTCGACCACAGCGCTCCGGCGCTCGATCAGCAGCGTGTCGCGCCAGGCACCGGCGTGGGGGCCGGCCCCGGAGCGTGCGATCCGCTCACGTCGTCCGACGACCCGGAAGCCGGTGACCTCGTGAAGCCGCAGGCTGGCGCCGTTCTCGGGGAAGATGCTCGACTGGATCGTCCACACCCCCGATGCCTCCGCTGCAGAGATGAACGCTTCCAGCAGGATGCGGCCGACGCCCTGGCCGCGCGCGCCGCGGTCGATGTAGACGGAGTGCTCCACGACACCGCGATAGGCCGGACGCGACGAGACCGCCGACCCCGCGATCCAGCCCACGACGACGCCGTCCGCGTCGACAGCCACGAACCGCAACCCGCGAAGCTTGCCCGCATCGAACGCCTCCCACGTCGGCGTTGCGGTCTCGAACGTCGCCTCGCCGTCCTCGATCCCCTGTTCGTAGATCGCCTCGATGGCCGGCCATTCCCCCGGAACCATCTCGCGCACGCCGATCATCAGCAGCATCCACCCCCGTTGCCGGCGTCGGTCGAGCAGACGCCTGTCGCCGGAAGGACCAGCTCGACGTTCGAGGCGGATGCCGCGTCACCCGCGAGCCAGGCGGTCACCGAGCGCACCTGCTCGTAGCCGGTCGCCAGCAGGAAGGTCGGCGCACGGCCGTAAGACTTCATGCCGACGACGAAGAATCCCTGCTCGGGGTGAGTCAGCTCGCGAAAGCCATGCGGCTCGACGGTGCCGCAGGAGTGGACGTTCGGATCGATCAGCGGCGCCAGTCGCCGGGGCGCCTCGACGATCTCGTCGAGATCGAGGCGGATCTCACGCAGCATGTCGAGGTTCGGACGGAACCCCGTCGCATTGACCACCACGTCGGTTGCGTGGGCGACAACCTCGCCACGACGATGGCCTACCAGCTCGACGCCGGCCGCTCTGCGGCGGCCGCGGATGATCTCGAAGCCGTCGAGCACCGCGATCCGGCCGTCGGCGACCGCCCGGTCGACTCTGCTGCCCAGCCGGGCGCGGTCGGCGAGCTCGTCATCGGCAGAAGAGGACACGCGGACGGCTTGGGCGTTGCGGATCAGCCACGTGATGGTCGTGCCCGGCTCCTGCCGCGCGAGTTCGGCGAGCGCGAGGAGGGTGTTCGCGGCGGAGTGGCCGGCGCCGACGACCGTCGTGTGGCGGCCGGCGAACGTCGCGCGGTCGCGCCCGAGCACATCGGGGAGCGCCGGCGTCACCGCATCGGCGATCTCGGCCATGCCGAGCAGCTCCAGCCCGCTCGACGACAGCGGGTTGGGTGAGAGATAGGTGCCGGAGGCATCGATGACGGCGCGGGCCGGAACGTCTTCGACCTCGCCGTACGCGGTGCGGATGCGCACGGCGAACGGGGTGGCGGCGCGCGACCGGGTGCGCGTGCGATCCATGCCCTCGCGCGTGACGCCGATCACTTCGACGCCGAGGCGCACGCGCGAGGCGATCTCATCGACCTCCGCCAGGGGCGCCGCGTACTTCTCCACCAGTTCCGCGCCATTCGGGGCGCGCTCGGGATCGGGCAGCTCCCACCCGCGCTCCTCCAGCAGGCGACGGGATGCCGGGTCGACGAGGTGCTTCCACGGTGAGAAGAGACGCGTGTGGCCCCACGAGCGTACGCTGGCCGCGACCTCCGCTCCCGCTTCGAAGACGATGAAGTCGATACCGCGTTCGACGAGGTTCGCGGCGGCTGCCAGCCCGATCGGGCCGGCGCCGATGATGGCGACAGGGAGCGTCGAGAGCCGATCGGCTTCGGCCGCGCGAGGTGTCAGGTCAAGCAGAGTCACAGCATCCTCCAACGGATATCGATGAGCGTCGATACTGATTGTGAGCCCATCTATCGACATCTGTCAATATCGACTACCCTCGATATATGACCACCGTGCTCGAGGTGACCGACGTCACCGCCGCCGCCTGCTGCGCGCCCCTGGTGCGCGAACCACTGACCGCGGCGGAAGCCGAGCAACTGGCAACGACCATGAAAGCACTGGCTGACCCCGCACGCCTGCGCCTCCTGTCGATCGTGGCCGCATCCGAAGACTCGGAAGCCTGCGTCTGCGACCTGATCGAGCCGGTCGGCCTTTCCCAGCCGACGGTGTCGCACCACCTGAAGATCCTCACCACCGCCGGCTTCCTGACACGCAGCAAGCGCGGCACCTGGGCGTACTTCAAGCTCGTTCCGGGCGCCCTCGACCGTATCTCCCAGCTCCTCGTCGCCTCGTGAGCCGCGCCGCGCGCGCCACCGTGGGCGAGTTCCTCGGCAGCGCGGGGCTCGCCGCCGTCGTCGTGGGGTCGGGCATCGCCGCACAGCGGCTGTCGCCCGGCGACGTCGGACTGCAGCTCTTCGAGAACGCGTTCGCGACCGCCCTCGGGCTCGCGGTGCTGATCCTGGTGTTCGGCTCCGTCTCGGGCGCCCACTTCAATCCCGTCGTGACGGTCGTCGACATCCTCCTGCATCGCCGCAGCTGGTCGACGGCGGCGAGGTATCTACCCAGCCAGGTACTCGGATGCATCGCCGGCGCCGTGCTCGCGAACCTGATGTTCGCGGAGCCCGCGGTCAGCTGGAGCACCACGGACCGTTCCGGATGGAACCTCTTCCTTGCCGAGGCGGTTGCGACGGCGGGTCTGATCCTCGTGATCTTCGCCCTGGTCCGCACCGGCCGCGGCCACCTTGCGGCACCCGCTGTCGGCGCCTACATCGGTGCGGCCTACTTCTTCACGTCATCCACGAGCTTCGCGAACCCCGCCATCACCATCGGCCGCATGTTCACCGACACGTTCGCGGGCATCGCACCGGTGTCCGCACTGCCGTTCATCGCCGCACAGCTCGTCGGTGCGGCCGTGGGATGGGGTCTCGTCCGCGCGCTCTTCCCGGTGGCGGTTCCCGAGCCGGTCGTCGCGCACGGCTGATGCCCACGCACCCCCGATCCCCCACGGGACTGGCGGCGCTCGCCTTCACGCAGATCGTCGCGTGGGGAGTGCTCTACTACGCCGTCCTGGTGGCGGCGCCCGCGATCGCCGATGACACGGGGTGGGGCGACGAGGCGGTGTTCCTCGCCATCACCGCCGGCCTCTTAACCTCGGCCGCGTGCGCCATCCCCGTCGGGCACCGGCTCGACCGGCATCCGCGGCGTGTCATGGTGACCGCCACCGTCGTCGGAACCCTCGCCCTGCTCGTCGCGGCCGCCTCTCCGACCATCTGGGTCTTCACCGCCGCGTGGATCGTCTGCGGGGCGGCGCAGTCCGGGGTGCTGTATCAGGCGGCATTCACCGTGATCACGCACCGCTACCGCGCGGCGCGTCGCGGCCCGCTGACGGTGGTCACCCTCGCCGGCGGGCTCGCGTCGACGATCTTCGCACCGCTCACAGGCTGGCTCGTCCTCCAGGTGGGGTGGAGGATGTCGTTCATCGTGCTGGCGGTGATCCTCGCGGCGGTCGCGCTTCCCACCTACGCCCTCACCGTGGAGAGTCGCTGGGAGCACGTCGAGGAGGGGCCGGCCGGGAACGGCGCCGCTCGACGCGTTCTGCGCTCGATGCGCTTCTGGATGGTCGCCGGCTCGTTCGCTCTCATGTCGTTCTCGCTGTACGCGGTCACCTTGTCGGCCGTCCCCGCCAACGTCGAGAAGGGGATGGATCTGCAGACAGCCGCCTGGGTGCTCGGGCTCATCGGAGCAGGACAGGTGCTCGGCCGGCTGCTCTATCTCGCCATCCCCCACACCGCCCCGGCGTGGATGGCGGCGACCAGCGTCGGCGTGCTCGGCGCGGGAGCACTCGTGGCCTACGGCATGGTGGAGGGCCCCGTCGCGATCCTCACAACCGCCCTCATCGCGGGAGCGATCCGCGGTGCGCTCACCCTCGTCCAGGCGTCCGCTGTCGCCGATCGCTGGGGACCGGCGTCGTACGGCAGGATCAACGGCGTGCTCGCCGCACCCGTGACGGCGCTCACGGCGCTGGCGCCGGCAGCGGCCGCACTGCTGGCGACGGCGCTGGGTTCGTACGCGACCATGACGTTCGCGATGGCGGCCGTCTGCGCCGTGGGCGGAGCGCTCGCCATCCGGCGGTAACGCCGCAGGTCAGCGGTGATCCGCCTCGGCGAAGCGCACACGGGCGTGGCCGATGTCGGCCCGCCAGCCCCGGCCATCGAGATCGTCGGTGCGCACGCCGAGGAAGAGCCCGGTGAAGCGCAGTCGCGGGCCGTGATCGTCCGACAGCTTCCAGGCCGGGAAGTCCCCTGGCACCGCATGCCACTCCCCCGTCTGCTCGGCCCACGCGAAGGTGAGCCTCGGGCCGGCGAGCGAGACGCGCAGGCGCAGCGGCCCGTCCGGGACGACGATAGGAGCCGAACGAATGCTCACGCCGTCGCGCTGCACCACACGGAGATGCCGTGCGTTCTCGGCGTCGTACGTGAGCTGCAGCCAGATCCATCCGGCCCGGTCGTACCAGGCGATGACCCCTGCCGCCTCGCGAGGGCTCCGCGGGTCGGCGTCCATCAGGATCTCCATCTCGGCCTCGTGCTCCTCTACGCGCGTGAGGATCATCGACTGGTCGAAGACGGAGGCCGGCGAATGACCGCCGCGCAATGCCAGCCACCCCGGCCGCGCCGAGAGATCGGCGACCGCCGGCGGCAGGGGCGCGCGCAGCGTCGACCAGCGGACGGAGTCGAGCACGGGTCCGTCGAAATCGTCCACCCATTCCCGAGGCGCAGGGGCGGAGTCGTTCCCGGCCTCGGCGCCCTCCCACCCGACCGCGACGTCGGCGTGATGCCCGCCGCCGACCAGTCGAAGCCAGCCCGCGTCGTCGAACTCGACGCGCTGGAGGCACGTCTCCCGTCCCAGCGTGCTGTACCGCTCGCCGAGATGGAGGATGGGGCGGCTGGCGAGATGCACGAGGACCCAGTCCCCCGCCGGGGTCTGGACGAGCTCGCCGTGCCCCGCCTTCTGCAGCGCATGCCCTGGGGCGTCGCGGGTGGTGAGCACCGCCTCGCGCGGATCACGGTCATATGGTCCGAGCAGGGCGCGCGATCTGGCGAGCGTGATGCCGTGGTTCCAACCGGTGCCCCCGGCGGCGATCAGGAGGTAGTACCAGTCGCCGATCCGGTACAGGTTGGGGCCTTCGACCAGGCCCTCCTCGCGGTAGAGCAGAGTCGTCTCTCCGGCCGTGCGCTGCTCGTCGGGCAGGTACTGCTCGAGCACGAGGCCCGAGAACGACGGATGCTCCGGCCTGTGGTCCCACTGCACCCCGACGATCCAGTGCGTTCCATCGGGGTCGTGGAAGAACGAGAAATCGAAGCCACGGGAGCCCAGGTGCACCGGCTCGCTCCACGGCCCCGCCACCGAGCTCGCCGTGACGAGGTAGTTGTCGATGTCCTTGTCGTCGCCGTCCATGGTGCGCACGACGGAGTACGCCAGCCAGAACAGGCCGTCCGCATACGACAGGCTGGGTGCCCACACGCCTCCCGAGTCCGGGATGCCGCGCAGGTCGAACCCGTCCTCGAGCGCGTGGCCGATGGCCGACCAGTGCGCGAGGTCGGTCGAGTGATGCAGGCGAACAGCCGGGTGGTACTCGAACGTGCTCGTAGCGATGTAGTAGTCCGGTCCGACGCGCAGGATCGACGGGTCCGGGTTGAAGCCGCGGAGGATGGGATTCCGGAGAGCCGGCACATCGGCCCCCGGCAGACCGGCCCCGCTCACGGCTGCATGGGGTGGGCGAAGGGCCGGCCGGCCGTGAACCGCTCGACCTCTGCGAGAGCAGCCTCGCCGAGCCGGCGCAGCTCGCTGCCCATCGACCCGGCGAGGTGAGGTGTGAGGAAGACGTTGGGCAGGGTGTACAGCGGATGCCCCGGCTCGAGGACGTCGGGATCGGTGACATCGAGGATCGCGCGCAGCCGACCGCGCTGCAGCTGCCCGACCAGGGCCTCCTGATCGATGAGAGCACCCCGTGCGGTGTTGATGACCGTCGCCCCGTCCGGAAGCGCCGCGAGCACGTCGGCCGAGACCATCCCGATCGTCGCCGGCGTCTCGGGAGCATGGATCGACAGGATGTCGCTCCGCGCCGCCAGCTCACGCAGATCGGCGACGAGCTCGGCGCCGATACGGTCGGCGGTCTCGACGCTCGCGTAGGGGTCGAAGAGCAGTACGTCGACATCAGCCTCGGCGAGTCTGTCGATGACCAGCGAGCCGATCGTGGAGGCGCCGACGATGCCGATGGTCGATCGGTAAAGCCCTGTGCGGGGGAACTCGGCCTCCCGATCGATGAACCGCTGCTCGGCGCAGTACCTGCGTGACGCCCAGAAGGCGTCCTTCGCGGCGAGCGTGATCATCGCGACGGTGAACTCGGCGACCGGGATCGCGTTGGCGGCTCGCGCCGACGACACCAGGATGCCGCGTGCGGTGGCCTCTTCATCGAGGAAGCCGACGCCGCCGCCCCAATGCACGATCGCACGCAGCGACGGGAACCCGTCGAGGCCCTCGGGACCGATCGAGGTCACACCCCAGCCGGTGATCAGCAGCTCCACCTCTGAGCGCGAGGCAACATCGGCGATCGAGGTCACCGACCGGGTCGTGTCGATCTCGACGAGCTCCTCGAGCCGTGACCTCTCGGCGTCGCCGAACACGAAGGGGACGAGCGCGGGGCTCATCAGCAGCGCTGCTCTCATGCGTTCAGCTCCTCGATGCTCCAGGCCTCGCGCCACTGCAGGTACGGATGCCCGTCGTCGAACCGCAACGGCAGCCAGACCGCGGGCGATTCGGCCAGGTCGTCGGGGGTCCAGCGGTCTCCGATGTACACGAAGCCGTCGCCGACGGGCGCGACGACGCTCACCTGCGATTCGAACGTGTGCGCGCCGGGCGGAGCGATCGGCTGCCAGTCCGCCCACGGGCCCGCGAGCGAGTCCGCGCTGGTGCACATGTTGTCGTTCATGCTCCAGCCGGTGAGGTCCGAGCCGAAGAGGTGGTAGCGCCCTTCATGGCGCACCACAGTGGGTGACTCGTAGCCGATGTCGGGCTTCGCCTGCTGCCGCAGGGTCGTCACGATCGAATCGACTCCGAGATAGTCGTCACGCAGGCGATAGATGTGGAGCCCATTGTCACGGTCCTCCGACAGCAGGTATCCGACGCCGTCCTCCTGGAACACGCCGATGTCGCGGCTCAGGTTGCCGAGCGGGCGCTCACTGCGCACGTACTCGTAGGGGCCTTCGGGTCGATCGGCCATCGCGTAGCCGACGCGCGCAAAGGCGTAGTCGCCGCTGTCGACGTGCAGGAACATGACCCACCTGCCATCGGGTCTCCGCAGCGCCTTCGGGCGCTCGATGATCCGGTGCGGGGCGATGTCGCCCTCGGCGGCGATCAGTGCGTCGCCCTCGAAACGCCAGCGGGCGAGGTCGATCGACGAGTAGCAGGCGATCGCAGTGAACCGGTCGCCCGCCGTCTTGTCCTCGCCCCACGCGAACCAGCGGTCGCCGATGCGCTGCAACCCGATGCCGTGCAGCTGCGCCGTCCTGCCGCGGTCGTCGACGAAGACCCGGCCGGGCAGGATGAAGCCGGGCTCAGCCACGACGCACCTCGAGCACGCGCGCTCCCCAGCCCGCGGGTGTGGCCACGGACAGGCCCTCCGACGTGGTCGCGAGGCGCCACGCGGAGCCGTCGGCCGACGCAACGGGGAACAGCACGTCGACGTCGCCCGACACATCGGGCAGTGTGAACGCCGCAGGCGCGGCATCCCGGTCCCAGACGAACAGGAGGTCGCGCGAGCCTGTGCGCAGCCCGAGACACACGGTCGGCGCGTCCCAGGCGGGAAGACCCAGCGGCCAGAACGGCGTCGCCCCGGCGAGGTCTGCACGAATCGCCTTGTGCAGCGCCACGGCCTCGGCGACTCGATCGCGCTGCTCGGGACGCAGCTCTTCGAGGAATCCCGACAGGTAGAGCCGGCCGCTCAGACCGGTCACGAGCGTGAACGCCGTCTCGTCGTCGCTCATCTCGGACGACGGGTACGCCCAGTTGCCGCACTGCTCGGGAAGGATGGATGCCGGCGCCGACGCCGCGATCGGCGGGTACAGGCGGAAGTCCTGCTGGTCGCTCGTCGACTGCAGGTGCGTGACCGCGAGCAGTGCGTAGTCGGCACGCATGGCGCCGGAGCTGCAGTTCTCGATGCGCAGCGACGGATGCCGCTGCTGCACGCGGACAAGCCATTCCCGGAAGGCGCGGGTGTGAGCGAGCAGGCCGTCGCCCGCGGTGGTCGCGTTGCGCTCGGTGCCGGCGCCCGGGTTGATGTTGTAGTCGAGTTTCAGATAGCGGATGCCGTATTCCTCGACCAAGTGGTCGACCGTCGCATCGAGGTGGCCACGGGCGGCAGGATGCCGGAAGTCGAGGTGATAGCGGCGGTCCTCCTGCACCCGCCGGCCGAACCGCTGGAAGAAGGCCTCGTCGGGAAGCCGAGCGGCTGCCGGACTGTCGACGCCGACGACCTCCGGCTCGAGCCAGAGTCCGGACGACATCCCCTGCCGGTGGATCTCGTCGATGACCCGGCGCAGGCCTCCGTCGCCGAAGCGGGTGGTCGCTTCACGCCACTCGCCGACGGTGGACCACCAGTCGCCGATCGCGGGATCGGCGAACCAGCCCGCATCGATGCAGAACACCTCCGCGCCTGCCGCGGCGGCGCCCCGGATCAGCGGCAGCAGCTCCTCGGTCGTCGGCTGGCCCATGAGCGTGTTCATGAAGTCGTTGTACACGACCGGCAGCGCCTCACCCGCGGCATCACGGCGGAGCCAGCGGCGGTAGCGCGTCAGTTCGGCGATCACGCCGTCGCGGGCGTCGGCGGAGACGGCCACGGCGACGGGCACGGCAGTGAAGCTCTCTCCCGGGAGCAGTTCGTGGGCGAACTGGTGCTCCAGGTCGGTCGGACCCAGCAGCGACAGCACGCCGCCGTTGCGGGTCTGCGACAGATCGGCGTGCCAGCCTGCGCTGGTCTCGATCTGCCAGGCGAGCGCCTCACCGTCACCGCGCACGAGATATCCGCACGGCAGGTGCTCGCCGCTCGACCACGCCCCGTGGCTCGTGACGCCGGCGTGCCCGCGCCCGTCCTGTCCGTGCAGCGGCAGCGAGATGTCGGGCAGCAGCTCCCGCACGGGCGTCTCGCGCCATCGGTCTTCCGCGAGCCATTCGCTCGCCGCGCTCCCCCAGGTGACGCCGTCGAGGTCGGTTCCGGATCGGCCGATGCCGATCGTGCCCGACGAGATCGCCGTCAGCACGATCGGTTCGCGTCCCGCGTTGCGCACCTCGCTCTCGATCCGCAGGGCCGTCGTTCCCTGCGGAGCCGTGATGGTCGAACGCACTTCGAGCGCGCTCACCGCATCGGTCTGCACGATGACCGCCCGCGCGGCATCCCCGTCGGACGTGACGTGCGAGCCCTGCACGCGCAACCGCTCGCCGACCGCCGATCGCCAGTACGCCTGGCTCGTGCGGCCGCGCTGCTCTGCGGATGTGTGCACCTCGATCAGTCCGACGCCAGCGCGGCCCACGTGTGTGGACGAGGTCATCACCACCGACAGCGGAGCGTCGACCGACCAGTGGAGTTCGAACGCGCCGACCCGGGCACGGAAGGTGGTGAGAGCTGCGCCGTGGTCTTCCTCCAGAAGGGCATCGAGGGCGATGGGCTGCGGGGCGGTGTCGGTCACGGAGTCTTTCTCGTCTCGTCGTTCAGCGGAAGGCGCAGGGCGTCGTTGCAGATGTGGATGCCGACCCCCAGCAGGGCGGGAAGGAACATCGCCAGCGCTGAGCCGACGACCGGCAGCGTCATCGCCCCCATGCCGAGCCCGACCAGGAGCAGCCAGCTCAGTGCCACATGGGGTCGACGTGCGATCGCCTTGACGGCGGCCGTCGCTACATCGAGCGGCGGGTGCTCGGACCGCGATGCGGCGACCGTGCAGATACCGACCATGAGAACCAAGACGAGGGCGGCGGCACCGACTGCGAACAGCAGCATGGCGTCGGAGGGTCCGAAAAGCGCGACGTCGTACGCGAGCAGCAACGTGACGACGACGACGGCGAGCGCGGCCCACGCGAGCGTGCGGCAGGCTCGGACGAACGACGCCCAGAAGAGACGCCCGGCGCGCGCCTCCGCTCGCTCGGCGAGCAGCCGCCGCGAGCTCCGTATCAGCGCGTACACCGCCGGAACGACCGGGAGCAGCGACAGGGCACCCAGCCACAGCGCCACGTGCGTCGGCTGCCAGCCCACCAGCGCCAGGAAGGCGAACGTGGGGACGAGGCATCCCCAGAACGAGACGGACACCAGGAAGTACTGGAAGACGGTCAGCACCGCCGTGGCCAGCGGGCCCTCCAGGGCGGCGAGCCCGCGAAGGCGACCGAGGGCGCTGACCGGCTTCGGCGGGGTCTGCGCGGTCATCCCTTCACCGCCCCGACGGACATGCCCTTGATGAAGTAGCGCTGGAAGGCCGCGAAGATCGCCACCGACGGGATGATCGCGAGGATCGCTCCGGTGTAGATGAGCTGCCACTGGGACGTGAGCAGGCCCACCATACGGTTGATCGCGACGTTGATCGTGCCGGCCGACGAGGAATCGAGGAAGACCAGCGGGATGAAGAAGTCGTTCCACAGCCCGAGCGCCTGGATGATGACGAACGCCGAGGTCACCGGCAGCAGCATCGGGAACACGATCGACCAGAAGGTCCGCAGGCGCCCGGCGCCGTCCATGTTCGCGGCTTCCTCCACTTCGATCGGGATGCCCTTGATGAAGCTGCAGTACAGCAGGATGCCGAAGCTCGCCGCTCCTCCGAGATGCACCAGGACGACGCTGGTCAGGGTGCTGTAGAGGCCGACGTCGTCGAATCCCTTGACGAGCGGGATCATCCGCACCTGGAACGGGATCATGAGGCCGGCGATGAACAGGATGTACACGAGGCGCGAGGTGCGGCCCCCGACACGTTCGATGCCGTACGCGGCCATGGGCACGATCGCGATGAGCAGCACCACGGTCGCGACGGTGATGATGAGGGTGTTGACCAGCGCCTCGCCGTAATCGGTCTGCTGGAACAGCTGGATGTAGTTGTCCAGCGTGAACTGCGTGGGAAGACCCATCGGATCCATCGTGATCTCGGCGTAAGACCGGAATGAGTTCAGCAGCGCGTAGATCACCGGACTCGCGACGATCAGCACCAGCACCGCGAGCACGACCATGACGACGATCTGGCCGACGGTCAGCTTCTTGCGCTTCGGCCGGCGGCGCACCGGCCTCTGCGGCGAGGTGACGAGCAGCTCGGTTTCGGTGCTCATGCCTGGATCTCCCTCTTGCGCATGTAGGCGTTGGCCGCGACGGTGCTGACGATGACCACCAGGAACAGCACGATGGCGGCGGCGCTGCCGAATCCCGCCCGGTACTCGCCGAACCCGACCTTGTAGATGAAGAACGCCATGGTCTCGCTCACGAACCCCGGACCGCCGGAGGTGAGCACCATGACCTGATCGAAGATGGTCCATCCGGCGATCATGGCCAGCGTCATGTTGACCGTCACCGCCCCGGCCAGCATCGGCCAGGTCACGTGGCGGAACACCTGGCGGCTGTTGGCGCCGTCGATGCGAGCCGCCTCGATGAGGTCCTGCGGCACCGACTGCAGGTTGGCGAGGTAGATGAGCGTCGTGTTGCCGCCGAGGGTGAAGCACGTGATGAAGAGGATGACCCCCACCACGATCGTGCTGTCGCCCAGCCAGTCGCGCGCCCAGTCCGGCAGACCGATGTCGCGCAGGAACATGTTGACGGCACCGAAGTTGTAGTTGAGCAGGTACTTCCAGATCGTCGCGAGGATGAAGGCGCTCACGAGCGAGGGAAGATAGACGGCCGTACGGAACAGGCCTTGCCAGCGCCCGACCTTGTCGAGCATGAGAGCGACGCCGAGCGAGATCGCATTGATGATCACGGCCGAGCCGAGCCCCAGGATGAGGGTGTTCTTGACCGCGTTCCAGAAGCGGCCGCTCGCCAGGATCTCTTCGTAGTTGCGCGTTCCGACGTAGGCGTAGTCGGGGCTGATGCCGTCCCAGTCGGTGAAGCTGAGCTGCAGCGACTGCAGCGACGGGATGATGACCATCAGCAGGTAGATGACGAGCGCGGGTGCGATGAAGCCGAGCATGGCCCAGCGCACCGAGCGGAAGCGCCGCGTGCGCCGCTTCTCGGTGTCGGGACCCCGGGGAACGAAGGGGACGTCGTCGGCGGCGCCACCGGGCGCACCGTCGAGCGGGCCTTCTCCGGTGAGGCGGACCGCGGTGCCGACCACCTGGGTCTGCCCTTGCAGTGCACTCTGATCAGTCATGGAGGCCTCCTCGGCTCCCGGATCGCGGTGCCCGGGCGTCGCCGGGCACCGCGTCACGTGTGGGTCAGCCCGCGGCGACCGTCTTGTCGAATTCGGCCTGGACCTTGGCGATCGTGTCGTCGATCGAGGACTGGCCGTCCTGCATCTCGATGCGCGCCTGACGGAAGAACGTGTTGAACGCGCTGAAGGTCGACAGCGCCGAGACGTTCTCGTACCAGACGAGGTTCGGATTCTCGAGCAGCGCGAAGTAGTCGGCCGCACCAGGGATCGAGGTGTTCCGCTCCACCTCGTCTGCCGCGACGATGTTGGGTGCGAGCCAGCCGTTCTCCTCCATGAGGTTCGCCGTGTCGACCTGGTAGAAGAACTCGAGGAACTCCGTCGCCGACGCGTACTCGGCATCGTCTTCGGCCGCCTGCGCCGAGATCGCGAGGCCGCCGGCGGTGTCGCCGTTCACGGCGTTCTTGAGCACGTTGATCGAGCCGTCCTCGGCCGGGACGATGAACAGCCCGGCGTTGAAGTCGGCATCGACCTTGTTGATGTCGTTCAGACGCCCGATGCCGGCGGAGGACGTGGCCATCACCGCCATGTCGTTCACGAGGAGGGTGGTCGTCTGCGCGTCGGCGGTCGACTGCCAGCCGTCGAGCACGTACTCGTTCGTGATGTCGAGGAGCTCCTGGAGCGGCTCGCGAAGGTCGTCGATCGTCGCGTCGCCGTTCTCGGCAGCCGTCCAGAACCCGCCCTGGTCGCCCCATTCGGCGAAGTACGGCGCGGCGAGCTGCTTCCAGAGCTGATCGCTCGGCCACACCTCGGCCGCGGCGGTGGCCAGCGGAGCGTCTCCGTTCGCGGCGATGTCGGCCATCAGATCCAGGAAGTCGTCGTACGTCTCGGGGACGTCGAGGTCGTTCTCCTCGAAGTAGTCCTTGTTGTAGACGATGTTGAGGCCGATCTCGCCGTTCAGGGCGCTGTACGGCACGGTGTAGACGTTTCCGTCGGATGCGGTCCCGACCGCCTCGGGCTCGATGAGCTCGGTCACGGACTCCGGAATCGGAGCGAGCTTTCCGGCATCCACATAGGTCAGCGTGTCGCGCATGTCGACGACCGCGGGCCAGTTGCCGGTCGCGTCCATCGTCTTGAGCGCCGTGGCGTAGTCGCTGCCGGCCGGAAGCGGGTCGAGCTGCACGGTCGTCGTGTCGCTCTGCTCGTTGAAGGACTCGACGACGGCGTCGACCACCGCGTTCCAGGTCTCATCGCCCGTGGCGTAGAGGAAGCGGATGGTCGTCTTCTCGGCGGCTGAGCCGCCGTCCTCGTCGCCCGAGCTGCTGCAGCCCGTCAGCGCCAATGCGGCCACAGCGATGCCGGCTGCGCCGGCGATCCACGGCGAACGGCGGCCCATGCGGGCACGCACTCCCGCCCGCGTCGTTGCGTTGTGCATGTGATCTCCCTTGATTCGTGCTGGAACGTTTCCGTCTCGGAGAGAGTACCCCAAAGTGGACAACGTTTGCCACTACTTGTCGAAAGCGCTTTCCGCCTCTGCGCCGAGCGGTCCACGGCGGCGCGAATGCCCGACCCGGTCAGGCCCTGATGAGCGGGGTCCCGTGCAGGATCGGCGTCGCCGTGAGGGCGATCTCCTCCACCCCGGGCGCGTGCTCGTCCAGCACCAGGCCGAGGGCTGCGCCGCCGAACTCTTCCAGCGGCACCTCGACCGTGCTGAACTCGGGAAGGACGTCGCCCAGCATGGGCACGTGGTCGAAACCGGTGACTTCGATGCCGGCGAGGGAATGCGGCGCCAGCTCGCGGAGCCGGGCGATGACACCGACGGCCATCGCATCGCTCATCGCGGCGATGACGTCCAGGTCGCCGATGCGGTCGCGCAGCAGATCCGCGGCGCGGTAACCGCCGTCGCGCGAGAACTCGGTGTGGACGATGTCCCGCTCGTCGATCACGATGCCCTGCGCTGCGAGGCCCTCGACGAAGCCGCCGACACGCTCCAGAGCGGTGATCTCGCCGTCCGGCCCCGACACGATCGCGAAGCGTCGCTGACCGGCGCGCGCGAGCCCCTCGGCGAGCAGGCCGGCCGCGCGACGGTTGTCCACCGTGACGGTGGGAAAGCCCAGGTCGTTGTCACCGATGACGACGATCCTCGCGCCGTGATCGCGCAGCACCATCAGCTGCTCCTTGACCGATGCCTCCCGCGCGGAGTCGGTCGTCCGGCTGGTCGCCATCACCACGGCGAGATGACGCTCGCCGCGGAGCTGCGTCAGGATCTCGAGTTCGCGTGCGGGCTCATCGCGGGTGGTGCGCACGGCGACCGAGATGCCCCGCTCCTCGGCGGCGTGCATCATGCCGGAGATCATCGTCGCCGATCCGAAATCGTCGATGTCGCCGACGATGAAGGCCACCGTCCGCGAGCGACCGCCCTTCATGGTCTGGGCGGCGGGGCTGACGGAGTATCCGAGCGTGCGCGCGGCTTCCTCGACACGGCTCCGCAGCTCCGCCGAGCCGCTCTGCCGGCCTCGAACACCTCCGTTGAGCGCGCGCGAGGCTGCCGGGACCGAGACTCCCGCCAGCCGCGCGACGTCGGCGAGCGTGGCAGGTTTATCGGTTTTCGACATGCTTCTCCCCGATCCGGTTGATGAGGTAACGCTATCCAGGTTTCTGGACACCGGCCTCGACCGACGATCGGAGAGCCGTCAGGTGAGCTGCCCGCGCGGCGCACGCTGCCCGCCGCGCGCACACGCGCATCCGGCCCCGGTGCATTCCGCACCGGGGCCGGAGGCCGTCGATGTGCGTGGATCAGGCGGCTCGCTCGAGCCCGTCGATCGCGGCGGCGAGCGCCGCGGCGGCGGCATCGATCACGGCCTGGTCGGTCTCGGCGGCATCCACCAAAGTATGCGCGACTGCTCGCGCCTCGGCGTACCCGGACCAGGAGCCGGGCGTCCATTCGGCCTGCGTCAGATTCTTGGTCTCGTCGAGGTAGAGAACGAGCGCGCTGCGATCCGCCGTGCTGGAGATGAGCTCCACCTCTGCGAGATTCGTGTTTCCCGAAGTGGCGAACACGCGGACGGCCGTGGTCGCCACAGGAGCACTGAGGTCGATCCGGTTCCAGCCGTCCGTCGCGCCGGTGACAGTGGCGAACGTCGTCCACGTCACGCCGCCATCGGATGACCCTTGGAACTGAATCCCCTGAGCCCGTGACGCGAACGTTGCGCGCGGTGCGAAGCGCACGCCCTCGACGGTGAGCTCACGCCCATCGGTGGGCACCACGCTCACCCAGCCCGACGCGGCGGTCGTGTCGGTGAAGGTGGCGAGATCGCCGTCGAACATCGCCCAGCCGTTGGCGGCGGCGTCTCGCTTGCCGTCCCACGAGCGCGTGCTCGCCGTCACCCAGCTCGTCGCGACGTCGACCGTGTCGAAGGGCGGTTCGCCGAGCAGGTCCCACGCCTCGTGCAGCCGCGCGACGAGCGGGACGGTGTCGGCGTCCGGCTCCCCCGCCGCCGCGGTCACGGCGTCGAGCTCCCTCTCGAAGAGCACGACGGATGCCCGTGAGTACCTCGACAGATCGGCGGCGCGCGCCTCGGCAAGCTGGTCCTCGAGCGTCACCTCCGTGCGCACGCCGTCGATGCGGAAGTCCGCCTGGGTCCAGATACCCGGGTACGCAGGATCGGTCGGCGCACCGGGTTCGTCGATCTGCAGCCGGATGTAGCGGTAGCGCTCGCCCTGCACCTCGTCCCGAACGTCGATGTATTCGACCGCGGCGTCGCTGCCCTCGTTCGGACGCTCCGTGAGGAGGGTCCACGAGACGGCGTCGTTCGAGCCGTACACGTTGGTTCCCTCCGAGCGATTGGCGAAGGTGTCGCGTGCCAGCAGACCGAACCGATCGGCCTGCACACGGTAGCCCGCCCCGAAGTCGAGCTCGACGGAGTTGTCGCGCCGATCGCCCCAGGTGGTCTGGTTCGACCCGTCCACGAGCGCGCGCAGTGTCGTCTGCGAGAGCTCGGGTGAGGTCACCGTCAGCGAGTAGTCGAGCGTTCCGTCGTCGAGGCGAGGATTGAGCAGGTCGAGCTGCGCCACCGCGAGCCGGAGGTCCTCGAGGAGCGCCGCAAAGGTGGGAGCGTCGGCGGCGAGACCCGCGCGTGCGGCCGACACGGCCGCCGCCACAGCCGCCCAGCTCGCGGAGGTGTACCGCGCGGAGTCCTCCAGGCCCTCCAGCGTCTCGGAGATGGCCCCGTCGCGGTCCGCCGCGACGGTGACGGCGACGGACAGAGTGGTCGTCGCCTCTCCGTCAGCGGCGACCACGAGGAACTGCTCCTCGCCCGCAGCTGCCGGGGTCCAGCTGAACACGCCGTCGGCGCTGATGCCCGCTGCGCGCGGCGCGCCCTGCAGCGACAGCGCACGGTCGGAATCGGCATCCGTCACCGTGATCGGCCGGGCGATCGGCTCGCCGGCGACGGCGACGAACGCGAGGTCACGTCCGTCGGCGAAGACCGGCGGCGTGATGGTGCGGGCGGCGTCGGCGACGACGCCCCCGACGTCGACCGGCGACTTCGAGTCGAGCGCACGCAGGAAGAGGATGTGCTGCCCGACGGGCTTGCCCGCCGCGACCGCCTGCCCGACATCCGCCCAGACCGTCGTCCACTCCCCCTTCGTGTCGGGCAGCGCGATGGCCGCGAACGGCTCGGAGGTCGCTGTCGCAGAAGCCTGCAGTGTCGCCCGTCCCTGGGTGCGCACGCGGATGCCGACGAGCGATGTCGCGCCCGTGCTCCACACCATCCGGCGGATGGCGACGACCGCGTCGCCGCGGTTCGGGTTGAGGCGCGCGATCTCAGCGCCGTCGTCGTCGGTCAGGAGTTTGGTGCCCCGCCCCACGGCGAACCCGTACTTCACAGGGGAGACTTCCGCCGATGAGGCCGGCTGCGGCACCTCGATGTCCTGTGCGGCCAGCTCCGAGGGGAAGGCGAGCCACGACTCGGAGTCCGTGAAGTCGGAGCCGCGAGGGTTCCAGAAGTTCTCGATCGCAGACCCGTAGTAGTAGAGCGGACCGTCGGACCGCTTGTGCAGCAGCGCGAGGTGGGGTGCCTCCGCTTCGACGTCGACGCCCTCGATGTAGGTGTACTGGTAGTACAGGTCGCTCATGAGGTCCCGGAGGCGCCCCCGGTAGGCCTGCGACAGCGTGCTCGCGCCCCCCGATGTGTCGACGAAGGGCGGCTCGCCGCCCATCATGAACTCGGCGAAAACGTCGGCGCCCCTGAGGAGCCGATCGTCGAGGAAGCCGTACGGCGAAACGGCGTCCTCGGCCGTGGAGATGGTGCCCGCGACGGGGTCGAGGCGCGTGCCCTGGTTGTTGACGATGCGCGCGGCCGCGCTCAGCGTCGTGATGTCGCCCTCGGCATGCGCCTGATCCCGTGCCATCTCCAGGAGCTCGACGAAGTCCTCCCCGTACGGATTGATCGGATCGTCGGCGTCGATCGACCGGATGAGCGAGGCCAGCCCTCCGTTCACGTCTCCGCCGTTGATCGTGTGCTCGCTCTCGTAGGTCGAGTTCACCGAGAACCACTCGACGCGCTCGGCGTAGAGTTCCGCGTCGTCGAGGAAGATCGCGGCGGCGATCATGCCGAGCACGCCGTAGGTGTGCTGGTTCCACAGGCGATTCTGCGAGAACAGGAACGTCTCGAGGGTGGGGCGGACGAGGTTGTCCTCGGCTCGCTGCTGATCGCGCTCGGTCCAGCGCAGGTCGTATCCGTCGAGCGTGGCGTTCGCCGGCTCGGTGGCGCGGACGATCTCCGCCGCGGTCACGAAGTAGTACAGCGGAACGCCGGTGTGGATGTGTGCATCCGCGAAGTAGGCGTAGGCGGCGGGGTCGAGGCTGCTCCAGGTGCGCAGCACGTGCAGCGCGTTCGCGCGGTACACCTCCTCGCCGGTCGCCGCGTACATCACCGCCTGCGTCAACGCACCGAGGCTGTCGTCGTGCGCGCGGGAGCGCATCGCGACCTCGTTGTAGGAGTTGTCCTTCGGCTGCTCGTCCGTCGCGCCCTGGTTCTGGGCGACGTAGGTGCGGGAGGCGTACTTGGTCTGAGCCATCGCCGCGTAGTAGCTCGTCCAGGGCTCGGCACCCGCGGCGAGCTGCTCCTGGACGTTCCGCAGCTGATCGGCCGTGACGCCGATGCCTGGATGCTGGAAGCCCTCGGGGCTGACCGATTCGACGATGTCGGGAACCGTCGGCGCTTCTGCGGCAGCTGCGCTCGTCGGTACGGCGGCGAGAACGGAAAGGCCGATCGCCGCGGCCACGAGAACGCCGATCCCCCTCCGTCCGCGCTTCGTGGTGGTGTGCTTCGGTGTACGCAGCATCGCGTCGTGCCCTTTCCTCGAGGTCCTCCGCTCGCGTCTTCGCTCGCGGGAGTCCACTCCGGTCTTGAGTGGATAGCGTTTGCCATGGAGAGATTGCCATGCCTGCTCGACATCGGCAAGCCTTTTCCCGAGTTTCCGAGGTCGATCGGGCGCCGAGGTCGCCGCACGGCCCTTCGACCGAGGACTCGGCGGCCTGTCAGCCGCCGAGTCCTCGCCGCAGCGCGACGAGTCCGTACTCGAAGGCGGCGTCGACGTCGCCGCCGAGGCGGAACGCACCGGCGAGCTCCATGTGGATGAACCCCGTC
Source organism: Microbacterium sp. ZW CA_36 (assembly GCF_044987475.1). Taxonomy (NCBI): domain Bacteria; kingdom Bacillati; phylum Actinomycetota; class Actinomycetes; order Micrococcales; family Microbacteriaceae; genus Microbacterium; species Microbacterium sp. ZW CA_36. The sequence continues at coordinate 9,675 of NZ_JBJDRL010000019.1, read as the reverse complement.
GCCCATGCCGTCACCAGGCGCGCCGCGTCCAGCGCATGCTCCTCGCCGGCGATCACCGCGGCGCTGTCGACGATGGTGAGACCCGCGCGGGCGAGCAGCTCCGGGGGCGCCGCCGTGGCGAACATCAGGCGGAACCCCTCGGGGCGGCTCTGCGCCAGGGCCCGGTACGCGCGGGCGAGCCCTTCAAGAGAGCGATCGGATGCCTCGAGCCGGGCCGCCAGATCGTCCACGGTCGCCGCCGCCACCGCCTCGATGAGCGCGTCGCGATCGCGGACCCGTTTGTAGAGCGACGGCGCACGCACGCCCACGCGGTCCGCGACCCGCTGCATCGTGAGACCCGCGGGCCCGGACTCCTCGAGGAGATCTCGTCCGGCGGCGATGATCTCGGCGTACGACGTGCGCTCCGGCGTCGGCATGCGGCTCCCCCTGGATGGCTATTGACATTAGCCATGATAGCTACGTATCGTAGCCTTGCCAACCCCGGAAACCCTCACTCCCCCCGAAGGATGCGCCATGAAGCTCGCACCGCACCTGCACCGCATCGGCAACGACATCGTCGCCGCCTACCTCGTCGTCACCGACGACGGGGTCACCGTCGTCGACGCGGGTCTTCCCGGTCACTGGAAGGACCTCGTGCGCGAGCTCGGCAGTCTCGGCCTGACGCCTGCCGACGTGAAGGGCGTCGTACTGACCCACGGCGACAGCGACCACATCGGGTTCGCCGAGCGCCTGCGCCGCGATCACGGCGTGCCTGTCTACGTGCACGAAGCCGACGCCGAGCGCGCCCGCACCGGCGAGAAGCCGAAGGTCGCCACCGGCCCGATGAAGCTCGGCCCGACCCTGGGCTTCTTCGGCTACGCGCTGCGCAAGCGCGCCCTGCCGACGACGTACGTGTCGGAGGTGGTCGAGGTGCATGACGGCGACGTGCTCGACCTCCCCGGCTCCCCCGTGATCATCGGGATGCCCGGTCACTCCCCCGGCAGCGTCGCCGTGCACGTGCCCCTCGTCGATGCGGTGTTCGTCGGCGACGCGCTCACGACGCGTCATGTGCTCACCGGTCACGAGGGCATGCAGCCCGCACCCTTCACCGACGACCCTGACGAGGCCTCCGCGTCGCTCGACCGCTTTGCAGGCATCTCGGCGTCGTGGGTCCTCCCCGGACACGGTGCGCCCTGGCAGGGATCCCCGGCGGATGTCGCCGCCGCTGTCCGCAGCGGAGCGGCCTAGCCGAGCGGACCGAGCCGAGCACGCCGCAGCGGAGCGGCCTGATCGGCGCGACCGAGCGGAGCGGCCTGAGCCGCTCCGCTCCGCAGCGGCTCGGCGGATCAGACCGGCCGGGCCGCCGCGAACAGGTTGGCCGGGTCGTATGCGAGCTTGAGCTGACGCAGGCGGGCCCACGCCGAACCGAAGGCGAGGGCGCGGTCGGCACCCGGCGCGTCGATGAACGTCAGCGCGAGCGCGTCGGCGTGCCACGGCTCGAGCGCGGCGACCCCGCCGCGGACAGCAGCCGTGGCAGCGGGGCCGGCCTCAGGCACCGGCACCATCGCGATCGAGTGCACCAGGTAGTCACCGTCGAGCGATGCGATGGCGCCGCCCCCGGCCGGCCGTCGTGTCACGGCGCCACCGAGGTGCCGCACCTCCTGCACGAAGATCCCCGGAGTCCCGGCCGCCCCGACGAACGCGTCCACGGCCTCCGCCGGGAACGAGTCGAGCATCGCGTGCCAGGTCAGTGACGGGGTCGGCTCCGGCGGGTCCATATGGACGCTGACGAGCGCCGGCGCGGGGATGCGTGCGAACGTGTCGATCTCGGGCTGCAGCGCGCGCAGCGATGCGAGCAGAGCGGATGCCGCGGTATCCGCCTCTTCGATCGCCCCGTCGATGACGACCACCGAGCGTCCCGACAGGAAGGGCGGAAGCTGGGGCATCGGCGGGAAGTTCATGATCCGCAGCGACGTGGTCGCGGTCTCCGGCGCGGAGCGCGTCCACCGCGCCCACGCGTGCGAGACCTCGGCGGCCTGAGATGCGTCCCACAGGAGCATGCCGGCGAAGACGTCGGCGAAGGGCAGCAGGTCGATCTCGATCGCGACGACGACGCCGAACGCTCCGGAGCCGCCGCGCAGGGCCCAGAACAGGTCGGGGTGCGCGTCCTCGCTCGCCCGCACGAGCGTGCCGTCGGCCGTCACGACCTCGACGGCGCGCACCGCATTGACGGCGAGGCCGTGTGCACGGGCGTAGAACGAGAGCCCGCCGCTGAGCAGATACCCGACGACCGACACGTCGCCGGCGCTGCCGTGCAGTGCGGTGAGACCGTGGGGCGCTGCAGCGTCGAGCACATCGTTCCAGAGCGAGCCGCCGAGCACGCGGGCCGTCCGGGCCACGGGGTCGACCGCGACGCCGCGGAGGCCCTTGAGCGATACGAGGACGGTGTGCGCGAGATCCGTCTCGGCGAGCGCCCCGGCAGCATGGCCGGTCGACTGCGGCGCCACACGGAGCCCCGACAGGGTCGCGGCACGCACGACATCGACGACATCGTCGGCTGATTCCGCAAGCGCGACGGCGAACGGATGCTGCGCCACGGCGACGTTCCACGGAGTTCGCGCGGCGTCGAAGCCGGCGTCGCCCGGGAACAGCACGCGGGCGCCGAGCGCGGTGCGCAGTTCACCGGCGGCGGCGCCGATGGCGGCGCGGGGGACGTCGATGGCGAGGTCGTTGAGGGACATGGGTGGGATGCCTTTCGCTGAAGCGTGCGCGACGGATCGTCGGCACGACTCGTCAGCGCGCCCGCGCTTCCGGCGCGGGCCACCCCACCAATGAGCCGACGGCGCTCTCCCAGATACATGGGAAGCGCGGAAGTCCTCAGCTCTCGAAGTCCTCGGGTTCGACCTCGTCGAGGAAGCGCTTGAACTCGTCGAGACTCTCTGACGCGTCGGTCTCGGTGAGCACGTCGGGAACGCCGGCCTCGGCCAGGACCTCGTCCGCCACCCACATCGGCGCCCCCACGCGCGAGGCGAGCGCGATGGCATCCGACGGCCTCGCATCCACGATGCGATCGCCGAGGGGGGTGGAGATCGTGATCTCGGCGAAGAAGGTGCCTTCTTCGATGCGGGTCACCTCCACCCTCGTCGCCGACGCGTCCAGTGCGGCGAGCATCAGGCCCATCAGGTCGTGCGCGAGCGGGCGTGGCACATCCGCGTTCTCCACCGCGACGAGGATCGAGGTCGCCTCGAGCTGCCCGATCCAGATCGGCAGCACGAGCCCGTCGCCGGGAAGCTGATCCACCGGCTTGAGCAGCAGCACGTGCTGCCCCGAGGCGTCGAGGGCCACGCCGGCCACGCGAACCTGAACCATGACGCGCCTCCTCCCGCCGCGGCATCCCCCGCGTGATCTTCTGTCCGGCCATCGTAGGCACGGCGTGCGCACCCGGGACAGGGGGTGCGCGCGCCGGCATACGCGGGTGGCCTCACACGACGGGGACCGGGACGGTGCTCGTCGTCGCGGGCGCCGCCCGCCGCGGCGGACGCGCCGCGATGCGGGCCCGGCGGGCGGCGACGGCGGCCAGAGCCATCACGACCAGACCTGCGCCCGAGATGACCGCGCCGATCCAGACCGGCGCCGTGTAGCCGAGCCCCGCGCTGATCCCGACCCCGCCGGCCCACGCGCCGAGCGCGTTGCCGATGTTGAAGGCGCCGATGTTCGCGCCCGATGCGAGCGTCGGGGCGCCATCGGCGTAGTCCATGACGCGACTCTGGAGACCTGGAACCGTGCCGAAGCCGAGCGCCCCCATCAGCACGAGCGCGACGATGGTGGCGACCTGCGAACCGGCGAGGAGCGCGAAGGCGATCAGCACCACGACCAGGGCGGCGATGAACGCGATCAGTGTCAGGTCGAGGCGACGGTCGGCCAGGCGTCCCCCCAGCCAGTTGCCGGCGACGAGGCCGGCGCCGAACAGCACGAGCAGCCACGGCACGGCGCCCGCGGTGAATCCGCTCACCTCCGTGAGCGTGTACGCGATGTAGGTGAACGCGCCGAACATGCCGCCGAACGCCAGCACGGTCACCGCGAGCGAGAGCCACACCTGCATCGAGCGGAACGCGCGCAGTTCGCGGCGGAGGCTGATGGCCTCATCCGCGTCCTTCGCGACGGGGACGAGGGCGGCGATGCCCACCAGGGCGAGGATGCCGATGCCGGCGATGACCCAGAAGGTCGAGCGCCACCCGAACTGCTGCCCGAGGAAGGTGCCGAACGGGACGCCGAGCACGTTCGCGGCGGTCAGACCGGTGAACATGATCGCTATCGCTCCCGCGCGCTTCTCCGGCGCGACGAGGCTCGCTGCGACAACGGAGCCGATCCCGAAGAACGCACCGTGAGACAGAGCAGCCAAGATGCGGCCGGTCATCGCGATGCCGTAGTCGGGGGCGAGTGCGGTGACGACGTTGCCGGCGATGAACAGCACCACCAGGCCGAGCAGGACGGGTTTGCGCGGCAGTCTGATGGTGGCGGCGGTGAGCCCCAGGGCCCCTGCGACGACGCCGAGGGCGTACCCCGAGATGAGCCAGCCGGCGGCCGCCTCGGTGACGGCGAAGTCGCGCGCGACCTCTGGCAGCAGGCCCATGATGACGAACTCGGTGAGTCCGATGCCGAAGGCGCCCATGGCGAGCGCGATGAGTCCGAGTGGCATGAGGGTTCTCCTGTTACACTGAGCGATAGTTGCACACGCGGGATATTGCAGGTGCGGGATAAATAGTTGCACACGCGCACTATGTGCGCAAACAATCATGCAGCCGCATCGATCCACGAAGGAGGACTCATGGGCATCGCCGACGACGCGGTCGAGGTGCGCGCCCAGGGCTGGCGCACGCTCGCCGCCCTGCACGGGCTCATCGACGCCGAGCTCGAGCGCGGGCTCGCGGCATCCGTCGACCTGTCGGTGGTCGAGTACACCGTGCTCGACGCGCTGAGCCGCCAGGACGGCTGGCACATGCGGATGCAGCAGCTCGCGCGCGCCACCGCACTCAGCCCCAGCGCGACGACGCGCCTGGTGAACCGCCTCGAGGATCGCGCCCTCATCGCGCGCGTCCTGTGCGCCGACGACCGGCGCGGCATCTACACCGAGCTCACCCCGGCAGGGCGCGAGCTCTACGAGCGCGCGCACCCCATCCACGACGAGACGCTGGCACGCGTGCTTGCCGCAGCGGCCGAGCAGCCCGAGCTCGCCCCGGTGGTGGAGGTGCTGGCCGCGCTGACGCCCGCTCCCGTCGCCGCGCCGTAGGTCGTCAGGGGCCGATCCGGCCCGAGGGTGCGACACGCCTGATGAAGTCGCGCAGCAGGAGATTGACCTTCACCGGGTCGCGCGCCTGAGGCAGGTGCCCGCCGCCCTCGATCACGACGAGGTCGCCGCCGGTCAGATCGGCGGCGATCGGACCGCGCAGCGGGTTCTGGCACATGTCGAGCGAACCCGTGATCACCAGCACCGGGCAGCGGACCGCCTCGCAGATCGCGCGGGATGACGCGATGTCGGCGGCGAGGTAGGTCGACGCGTACTCGAGGATCAGCATGTCGGCCCCCGATCCCATCGACCAGTCGACGCAGTCCTCGAGCTGCTTGGTCGAATGAGGCTCGGGGAACATCTGCCCGAAGAAGAACTCCGACCAGTCCGCCCAGTCCTGCTTCCAGTAGTGGCGGTTCTGCTTCTGCCAGCCCTCGTACGCGTCGCGGGGCTCGTCGTAGTCGAACGCGATCCGGTGCGGCAGCGGCTCGGTCAGCCGCAGACCCGGGTTGATCGCGCAGGCGCCGAGCACCCGCTCAGGTCGCTGCCCGGCCATGATCAGGGAGTGCCCGGCGCCGGTGCACACTCCGACGAGCACCGCCTGCTCGGCTCCGACGGCGTCCAGCACCGCCCACTGCCCTGCGATCAGTACGGGATCGTCCATCTGATCAGCCGACACCGGCGTGCCGCTCAGCCCGTTGCCCGGCGGGTCGCTCACGACCACGCGGAAGTGCCGCGCCAGGAAGGGGATCTGCGCCTTCCACGCCCGGCTGTGAACGATGACGTCGGGCATGAGCAGATACACCGTCGGCGAGCCCTCGCCGTACACCTCGTAGTGGACCGCGACGCCGTCGCGGTCGACGACGCCGGTGGCGGTCGGCTGCAGCGCGCGCATCAGACCAGCTCCGCGAGCAGCGCCGCGGCGCGCGCCGCGCCGTCCGTCTCGACCGGGCGATAGTCCACCTCGCGCGTCACCTCGGCGACCAGAGCCTCTGCGAGCACCGCGGGATCACTCGCCTCCGCGTAGCGGAGACAGCGGCCGGCGCCGTAGCGCTCCAGTCGGTGGCGCACGTGGAAGTTCTGCTCGAAGTGGTTCTCGAGGGGCACGTAGAGGAAGGGACGGCGGGCGGCGGCGAGCTCCATGCAGGTCGTCAGGCCGCCCTGCACGACGGCGACGTCGCACGCGGCCAGCGCGAGGTACAGGTCCGGGACGAATCCGCGCACCCGCGCGCCCTGTCGCCGCGGCAGCGACGACGGATCGATGCGCGGTCCGGTCACCACGAGGAAGCGCAGCGCCGGGAGCTGCCGCCTCGCGAGAGGAACGGCATCCATCACCCTCTGCAGGAGCGCATGGCCGACGCCGGAGCCGCCGACGGTCACGATGCAGAGCACGTCGTCGGGCCCGTATCCGAGGCGGGCGCGTGCTCGCGCGCGCTCCTCCTCGGTCGGTGGCGTGAAGCCGGTGACGTAGTCCGCGAAGTCGTAGTGGGCCTCGGTCCACTCCCGGATGTCGGGCAGTCCCGGGCCGAACGAGGCGTCCACGATGTCGTCAGGGCTGCCGACGAAGATCGACCGGTCGCGGAGCCGCCGATACCGCGACCGCTGCTCGAGCATCTCGGCGTTGTAGTCCGCGGTGAGGGCGGCCTCGGCATCCCCGCCGCTCGGCATCGGCAGCCACCCCACGAAGTCGGTCATCCACGCGAACGCGAAGCGCTTGAGCTCGGGGTTCTCGTGCAGGAAGTAGTCGACGTCCCATGCCTCGTCGCCGATCACGAGGTCGTAGTAGGTGTCGTCGACGACGTCGTTGAACACCATGAAGTTGTTCACGAGGATCTCGTCCATCCGGCGGATCGCCTGGAAGGCGTGCAGATCGTGGTCGGCGGACTCGTCCTCGATGTGGGCGGACTCGTTCGCGAGAAGAGCGGATGCCGGGTGCACGCGTTCCCCGGCGTCCGCCAGCACCCGGGTGACCGGGTGCTGGGCCAGCCAGTCGATCTGCAGATCGAGGTGGAGGCGTCGCAGCTCCTGCGCGATCGCCACGTCGCGTCGCGCATGGCCGAGGCCGATCGGCGAGGAGAGGAACAGGGCCTTCCGCGGGCGGCGCTGCGCCCGGACCCAGGTATGGCGGTTGCCCATGGCGGCCATCCCCCCAGTCTGCCCCTCTCGCCGCGCGCCGTCAGGGCCGTGCTTCGATGACGCGATTGAACGGCGTCTCGGCGACGGTGCGGAACCGGGTGAACCCGGCCGCCGAGGTCACATCGCGGATCCGGGCCGGCCCGGCTTGGGTGCCGAGCGCCAGGCCGACGTCCTGCGACAGCGACGACGGCGTGCACAGCAGCGTCGAGAACCCGTAGTACGCGCGGCCGACGGGGTTGAGGTTGTCTTCGACGTGGTCGCCGGCCATCGGCTCGACGATCATCCATGTGCCGTCGTCGGCGATCGCGTCGCGCACGCGGCGCGCGGCCCCCACCGGATCGCCCATGTCGTGGAGGCTGTCGAACATCGCGACGAGGTCGTACCCCCGGCCGCCGAACTCCTGCGCCGAGGCGACCTCGAAGCGCACGTTCTCCACTCCCGCCTCCGCTGCCCGGGAGCGCGCCGTCTCGATCGATTCGGCGTGGTAGTCCGAGCCCACGAACGTGGAGTTCGGGAACGCCTGGGCGAGCAGGATCGTGGACGCCCCGTGGCCGCAGCCCACGTCGGCGACGAGTGCGCCTGCATCCAGCTTCTCCTTCACTCCGTCGAGCGCCGGGATCCACGAGTCGACGAGGTTGGCGTGATAGCTCGGGCGGAAGAACCGCTCGCAGCCGAGGTGCACGTCGGCGCCGTGCTGGTGCCAGCCGTAGCCGGCGCCGCTGCGCGCGGCATCCACGATGTGCTGCGTGTCGTGGACGGTTCCGAGGGCGATCTGGAAGAAGCCGGGAAGGAAGGCCGCGCTGTCGGGGTCGGTCATCGCGACCGCGTGTTCGGCGGGCAGCGTGTAGCGCCTGGTCGCCGGGTCGTAGGTGACGTAGCCGCCTGCGGCCTGAGCGTTCAGCCACTCACGTGCGTACGGCTCGGCCGTCTGCGTGCGCTCGGCGAGCTGCGCCGGCGTGCTCGGACCGTGGTCGGCGAGGTCCCGGTAGTACCCGAGCTTGTCGCCCATCACGACGAGTGCGGCGTTGAGGGTCGCGCCGACCTCGTCGACGGCGCGGAACACGAAGTTCATCAGCTTGTCGGTGTCGATCTGTGTGGGTGGGACGGTGAGAGACATCAGCGGCTCCTTCGGTCGGTGGTCCGCGGTGGAGATGCCTCAAAGGTAGGCAGCCGGCCCCTGGCACCGCATCCGGGGACCCCCCTAGTCCGGGACGCGGTCGTAGAATCGGGCCATGCTGGTGGGTCGACAGGCCGAGCAGCAGGCGATCGATCGGCTCGGGGCTGCGGCGCGCCTGGGGACGAGCGGCGTGCTGGCTGTGCGTGGAGAGGCCGGCGTCGGCAAGACGGCGCTCCTCGAGGACGCCGTCTCGCGCCTCGACGGGATGCGCGTGCTGCGGGCGACCGGTCTGGAGTCCGAGCGCGAGATCCCCTTCGCCACTCTGCTGCAGCTGCTGCGGCCGGCGCTCGGCGCTCTCGACGGCATCCCGCCGATGCAGGCCGACGCCATATCCGCCGCTCTCGCCCTCCCCGGCGCCTCGGGCCCCGCCGATGGGCGTGACCGGTTCACGATCGGCGCGGCCGTGCTGAGCCTGGTCTGCCGATACGCCGAGGACGGACCGGTCGCTGTCGTCGTCGACGATCTGCACCTCGCCGACGAGCCTTCCTCGAACGCGCTCGTCTTCGCCGCGCGGCGGCTCGCCGCCGACCCTGTGGTGATTCTCTTCGGGGTGCGGAGTCCGGAAGGGGACGATCTCGTCGCCGATCTGCCGTCACTCGCGTTGAGCGGGGTGGATCTCGACTCCGCCCGGACGATCCTCGAACACGCTCCCGGCGACGTGTCCGATGAGCGGGTGCGCCTGCTCCACCGCGCCACCGACGGCAATCCGCTCGCGATGCTGGAGCTGCGTGCCGCCGACCTCGATGTGGTCGAGAGCATCGAGACCGGTCTGCCCCTGCGGGTGCCGCGTGCGGTGATCGACGCGTTCGGCAGACGGCTCGCCGGATTGGATGCCGGCTGCCGTGCCGCGCTCCTGGTGGCCGCGGTGTGCGGCGCCGACCTCCGTTTCGTCGCGGACGCGTGCGAGGCGTACGGCGTGGATGTGGCAGAGCTCGACGCGGCGGACGACCTCGGTCTGATCGCCGTGCGCGACGGGCGCATCGCATTCCGGCATCCGCTCCTGCGCGCCGCGGTGTACTCGGGAGCGTCCGCGCACGCGCGCCGGGCCGCGCACCGCGCCGCTGCCGACGCCGCACCGTCGGGGGACGTCGACCGC
>NZ_JBJDRL010000018.1:0-78904 GCF_044987475.1 Microbacterium sp. ZW CA_36 | reverse complement strand
CCCGATGCTCAACCCGAACACCACGATGGGAATGAACCGATGACCACCACCCCACACCCCACCCGGCTCGACCGGGCGGATACGGACGCCGCCCTGTACCGGGTCGCGATCTGCGCGTTCACTTACCACCCGGACAAGCACCTCGACGAACCCGGCTACCAGCTCGCCGAAGACCTCGCCTGGTGCCTCGCCCCACTCGCCGGCCTCCCCACCACGCAGCTCGCCGTCCTGCGCGACACCATCGCGACGCTGATCACCACCCCCACCGCCGACCGGCAATCGTTCATCCGCGCCCTCGCCACCCTCAGCGACGACGCATCCGGAGGATCGTGACCGCGTCGGATACCTGCCGCTCACCGAAGGAAGGAGCGATTTATGAGCATCCCGATCCAACTGTTGCCGTTCATTGCGGTTGTGACGATCGCGTCTGTCACGAGCGTGCTGCTGCTGCCCGTCCTCGCCGCCCAGCTGTTGTCCGGCCACCTCGTCCGCGCTGCTCGAACCACCACCCTCGCCGCCGTCCTGGTCGTCATCGCGTACGCGACGGCGGTCCCGCTCGGCGCGGCCGACTGGGTCGCGGTCCCATCGCCATGAACGCCGCGACCAGCAACCGGGCGCCGGATCCGTCGCCTCCTGAACCCTGCCATGGAATGGGGCGTGGGGGCCTTTCCTGGCCGGTCATCGTAGCTCCCTCCACCCGTTCTGTGCCGGGCTTTCGCGGCATATCCTCACCCCTCCGCTGGCGCTCCGGGGCTCCGGTATTCCACGACCCGCACGCCACGGCCTCCGGTCGCACACGACGCCACTTGCCAGGAAAGGCACCACCAAAGTCAAGAAACGAGGAACCGACATGAACACGACAACGACGTCCACCCCTACAGGCCACGGCTCGCCCATTCCGGACAGCATCGTCGCCTGGGACCGGCTCGAAGAGACCATCGACCGACTCGCCGACATCATCGACCAACGACTTACCAGTCACGATGAACAGTTGGTCTGTAGCCTCCAGTTCCCGGAAGCGGAAGCTCTCGCCGAAGTCCTCGACGCCGGCAGGCACACCCGCACCGCGGCACGGCTGATGCACCGGTGGGCGCTGACCGAACCTGACTGGGAAGACGACCACACCCGCGAAGCCCTCATCCGCGACTGGCTCACCATCGACCGCCATCCGCAACTGCGGGGCCTGGAACCCTAACCAGACTCGTCGGCGCTGCGGGGGAGTGGGGCGAGCGCGCGCTGGACCGAGTTCGCGCTCACCCCGAGCACTCGAGCGATGTGCGTGACCGGCCGGCCCAGGTTGCGCAACTCGAGCGCCATCGCCATTCGGTCCGCCGTCATCACCGTCGGCCGCCCCGGCCTCTTACCGGCGGCGGCCGCCGACGCCATGCCTGCCCGGGTACGCACACTCACCAGCCGATGTCGCAGCGCCTCCAACGCCGCCAGCACCTCCACCGGATCCACCCGCTCCCCGGTGCACAGCGCTGGCTCGCTCAGCGACCGGAATCCGACACCCCGCTCACTCAGACCGCTGACCGTGGTCACGAAATGCGTCACCGCATGCGATAGATGCGACGCGCTCAACACCACCAACACGTCACCCGGGTGCAGCGCCGCGAGGCACTCCGCCAACCCGGGGCGCTGCCGCGGATCGGCGTCCGCGTCGTCGGTGAAGACCTGACCCGCGCCGGCGTCGGTCAGCGCGGCAACGTCGGCGGCGACATCTTGGTCAGACGAGACCGCGCGGGTGTACCCGACGACACGCGTCACCGGGACACACCTCCACGCTCCGGACCACCTGCAACCACCACAGGCGCCGCGATATCGACCGGACCTACCCCCGGGATGACGTTCTTGCGAAGCGCCACCAAGGCGGCGACGGCCTTCTGCTCCATCGCCGTCGCGAACGCGCCACCCGCCGGCACGTGCAGCTCGGGAATCACCTCCCGCAACGACGTCTCATGCAGATCCACCAGCAACTCCGTCACCGCGGCAGGAAGCTGCCGGCGTGCGGCGGCGAAATCGGTGACGTGGTGCAACTCGCTCAACCACTGCGTCGCATCGAACCGCCCCATCCGCGCCGACTGCGCCGCCGCCAACGCCGCGCCCGCGCCCGCGAACGCCGCCGACCCCGCGAACCGGTCAGCATCAAAGATCACACGCCCGCCGCGATCGATCACCGTCAACCGGTCGGCCCACACCGATTCCTCCACCGAGGCGACCAGGCTCCGTGTCGCAGCGAGTCCCTCGTCGTGCGCGTCCCGGCTGACCAGCGCGACCGCGTCACCGGTCTGCATCTTCCGGAGGTACTCCGACGTGACCGACAGCAGGCTCTCCGCCCGCCTGGAGCCCACCACGACGAGCCGGGTGGTGAAGCGCTCCGTGGCGAACCGCTCCGCTGTGCCAGCGACCGCCGCCACGTTTGTGAACGTCCCCTCCAGCACGAGCGAGCGGCGCTGTTCCCGCGCATAGCGGATGCACCCACTCACCCACCCCGCCACTGCCTGCGCGATCGACGCCGCAGACTCAGGATCGGCGCTCGCGGATGGGTGCAGAGTGCCCGGATGGAACGCACGAAGATCCTCACCCGTGAGTACTGCGACGTCCGATTCCGCGTCGCGGACGAGGCTCGAGGACGCGCGTGAGCGTCCCGCCCCAGGCTGGCCAGCGACCAGCACCAGCGTCGGAGTCGGGTCCAACTCAGTTTCGGGGAAGTACAGCGGGAGAATGTCGCGACGCAGGATCCGTTCGCGCGCATCGTCATCCAGATCGGCCGGCTTCACGGGAGGTGACCCTCGAGCTCACGAATCCGTTGGTCAATGCGCGCGGAGACAGCTGCGACGGCCGCGCGATCGTACGCGTCGACAGCAAGCACCTCGCGGCGCAACCGGGCCAGCTCACCCCGCGCGTCGCCGCCGGAATCCCCTGACTGTGCCGCCGCCGACAGGAGCGCAATGGCCCGCGCCGCAGCCTCACGCATCAGGTCGTACGCGACAACATCATTCACTCGCCACGGCGAGGTCGCTCCGGGCATCGACCCTCCTCTGTAGGCCCATCGTAGCCAGTCCCCAAAAAGGATCAATGTCACTTTTGGGTGTCGCCGCCTTCTTGCCGTCTGCGAGCCCGCGAAAAGTCGCGACGGGGCTATCACCCGCCCGAAGGCCCGCAACCCGGTGACGATCCTCAAACGGGCGGTGCGCGATCGTCGGACGCTGAGAGCGCATGCCCGCCGACGTCGGATCATCGCGCGAGTGGCGGTGAACCCGCGCGATGCCTGCAGTCGGGATGCCCGTCCAGACTAGAAGCTAGGCGCTCGTGCGTCCGCCCCCACTGAAAATGCCATCGTGTATCCGGCGAAATGCGAGGCGTCGGAGGTCGTTCGCCTCATAGTGCTCTTCGTCGAAGTCATCATTCGGGTCTGCAGGCACTGAGTCGAACTCGTCCCCCTCGCGTTCGAGAGCCAGGTGTAGGTAGAGATAGAACAGACTCACGCCAGGAGTGATCGTCCGTTCATCGTCACTGTCATCGTCATCAGCCTCGTCGCGCCCCATGAACATGAACTCATCGTCGTCGTGGCGGCTCGGAACGTTGTATTCAAACCACGCGGTGGCGAATCGTGCGACGCGTTCTCCATGTCGAGACATCTCGCGATTGACATCCGCAATCGTCTCGAGGCCGACCTCCCTCAGCTCTTTCGCGCGCAGGTTTGCGTACTCGGATGGCGGCTCGGTCAGTAGGGTCCATCCCAGCTGGTCAGAGATGTAGGCATCGGCGCTCCTTACCGAGTTCGCGGATGTGACCAGGGAACGAATAGAGTCACGGTCGACCGGCACGTTGACACCGCGTTTCACCGCGGCGTCCGTCTTCCGAGCGTGTGTTTTCGCATCCTTGGTTAGCCTGACGAACTCATCATCGGCAAGTTCAAGGATCCCTGCCAGCCGTGCAAACCGCCGGTGTATTTCCTGCGGCACGTCGACCGATGACTTGTACCCCAGGTCGTGCTCGATCTCGGCCCACGCGTGTTGGAGGATCGATCGAACCTGGATCTCGAAATGGATACCGGCGAAGATGCGCCACTCAGCAAGCGCTGCGCGATCCTCCTTGAGCTTCACGATGAGGTGGTAGGACCGGTAGCCAAACTCGTCGGCGTTGAGATCTGCGATCTTGTCAACGGAGCGTTTGCCATCCACGTCAAACTCCTTCCGGAGCACGGCGACCACAGCGTCCACTTCCGTCGCCAAGTGTGTGATCACCCGCACGCCTAGGAGGTCATGGAGGTCTCCGAATGACCCGTACCGGTTCGGGCTTGCGTCGATCTTGGCCGAGGCGCTGCCTTCTGTCTTCACCCGGTGCGTGACGCTGTGGACGGCGATCCCTTCGTCAGACAACATCTGTTTGATCAGCGATCGGATCTGCTTCCCGCGCTCGCGGTGCGGCTTCGAGGCCGACTGATAGTCGCCACTCCGTGCCATCACCTCGCCTCCCCGAGCTCGTGGATGAGAACTTCAGCTGCCGCTACCCCGGGGGGGAGTAGTTGCACCGTCGTCGTCTGCCCGTCGAACTCGATCAAACGGTTCGCGTGCATTGGCTTGAGCACGTTCTTGCGGTAATCGGCGGGCCGCTTCTGCTCCAACCACAGGATCAGATCAGCCTCCGTGGCGTGGGTCACGCCGGCTAGGAGTATCAGCGTCTGCTTTCGCAAGGTCAACCCCGGCACCAGCACTCGACGCTTCTCGGCGCTCCGCCACACCAGAGCTACCTCGCGCTCCACGAGGGCATCCACCAGATCGGTCGCCTCGTCGGTGGTCAGCCCGTGGAGCAATCGCACGAGTTCAGCGACAATCCACTTGCTCATGTAGACGACCGCCGTCGCGTCCATGTGGTTCGGGTCGACATCGCCGCCAGCGTGACCCACCCCGCGGTTGTTCCGGATCTCGTAGAGCGCGACGATCATCCGCGGAATCTGGATACGCGGAGATCTCGCCGCCGTCGTGTACTTGTTCTCTAGAGCGAGGCACGCCTGAGGCATGTTCTTCGGCTTGTTCGCGCGGGCCGGGTAGGTGCCGGAGAGGTAGCCTTCAACGATCGTGTATGCGGCCTCGCACAACTTCCCGCCGTTGAGTTCGGAGGGCTCCCAGCGATGTTCCGCGTAGTTCTTGACGACCTGCTGAAAGGCGTCGAGCAGGTCAGCGACGAGCGTTGGCGGAAGGGCGTTGAAGGCGTCCTTCGGGTCAAGCGCCATTCGCCGCGATCATTTGCTCAACCACCTTGACGCCAGCAGTGGTGACTTTGAACGTCTTCCTCGCCTGGCGCGACTTGCCAGACTTCTTGAGTTGGAGCACGAGCGCGGGCTTCTGATTGATCAGCGCCGTCATGGCATGAGCGGTGTTATCCACTCCGTGTCCGAGGTCCTTGAGAAGTTTGTTGAGTTCGAACGAACCGAACTGCGTCTTGCCTTCCACCACCTGGACCCAATACGCCGCCACGAGCAGACGGTCGCTGTTCGACTTCGGTCCTGCCGAATCGTGCAGGTCGGCGAAGTGGTCCCATCCCCCGCCGTCTTCCTCTTCGACTTCCTCGTCGTGCTCGTCCTCGTCCCTATCCTTGGGCGCGTCGGCCTTGCCGGGCGTGCGCGAGGACTTGGCGAGTTCGACGCCGTAGCGCTCCGCCGCCCATCGAATTACGCGACCCCTCGCCCCTTCGTCAAGTCCCGTCAGCGCCTTTGAGACAGCACCCATCGCCTCGATTTCGAGGTCCTTATTGTCGTCCATTCCGACCCCCAGTCATGAACCCTTGGGCAGAGAATACATGGGCGGAAGACACGGGCGATAGAGACGGCGATACGGGCCAAGGCATGTCCCCCGGCGCGCCGCGGGTTCTTCCTTGACACGGGAGAGCCCCGAGCCTTCTCAGGCGTGGTCCGATTTTGTCTGGCTTCGATCGCGTGCGCGAAACCCGGTCGGCTAGCGGGCGCAGCCAGGTTCTGTTGCGGGTTAGACCTGATTCAGATCCACCCCGACGGTCATATGGCCCTCGCGCTTCGACGATCAGTCGAAGCGGGAGCGTCAGGTCGCTACCGGTTCGCTCGCGATCGCCTGACGGGCAACTGTTGTGTTGTGGAGCAGAATCGCCGCCGTTCCAGGGGCGAACGCACAAACAACCGGAACGATGGCCCAGACCCCGGCGACTGGAGCGAGGCCCCAGAGTGAACCCAGCATGACGAGGAGAACACCGCCGACACGAAGTCCGATGCTTGCGCCGCGGCGCACGCGTGGATTGCTCCAGAGTGGAAAGGACTCGTCGGGCTTCGCGAGGGTAACCACGAGCACCGATGCCAGCAACATCGTGGAGCCGATCATCACGACGGCAACGCTTAGTGCAAGGGCCATGTCGCCATCCAAACATCCCGCCGGTAAACCGGCAACCGAGCCATCCGGACGAGAGCAGGTTGCGCTGGGACCCATTTCCCGATGCTGGGACGGACGCGAAGCGTCGCCACCGCACATCGAGGCCGCAGAGCATGCGATGGAACGCTGGCTAAACCTCCTGTGCGCTGCCGGGTCGGCCATCGTGCGCATCTACCGATGCTCAGCGCAGCGCGGCGAGGAGATGTTCGTTGCGCTTCGCGATGAGGCCGCGGAGATACGGAACGAGTACCAGTCGCTCAGCCAGCGATCCGAAGATCGGCGACGCGACTGTGACTGTGTCAGTCATGCGGGAGCCCGTCGTGAGCTGCTCAAACCGGTGCTCGTGGATAAACGTCTTGAACGGGCCGCGGACCTGCTGGTCGATGAACTGCGTGGGTCGGTCTAGCGCGGTGATCTGTGACGTCATGGTCCACCAGACACCGAAATGCCGGGCTCGCCAGGTGACCGTCTCGCCGAGACCGATCTGTCCCGTCATCACGCCCGCCACTGCGCGTTCGGCAGATTGCGACATCGACGAGACATGCGCATCGATATCGAGCGATAGGTCGAAGAGTGCCTGAGCGGAGATTTGAGCGTCAGTTACGAGCGTGAAGGTCGACGGCACGCTCCTATCTTGACGCCGCATCCGAACGAAGCGCCGCCCGTTCAGTAAAGGGTGGATCACCGCGCGCAGCGGCCCGTCGCCGAGCGCACGGTCACGGAGCGTTCAGGTCAGCGGCTTGGCGTGATCGCGGCTCGAAAGCCGGCCAGCACCGACATCCTCAAGTCAACGGGACCGTTGTTGGTCGGCAGTGTCACGCGCGGCGAGCGCAACGGGCCGGTCTTCGCGGCCGTGATATCACCGCGAACATAAGTGACCGCGAGATCGACGTAGTTCGAAAGCAGCCGACGGACATCTTCGTCATCGGTGTCCTCCTCGAAATGGTCCAAAGAGAAGCCGCCGTCGACCTGCAGTGCAAACCATCGGTCACCTGGGGTGCAGACGACGCCCCATCGATCCGGTCTGGCGGGCTGCCAGATTCGCAGGTAGGCCGCATCGTGGCGTAGTCCCGTCTCTGCAGACAATTCGACGTTGGCCGGACGCATCAAGCTCAGAAGGTCTAACGCGCCGGTCACATCCATGCGTCCAGCATCCCATCGGTGCGATCGGCGCGCCCTCATGTCGGTCGCTGAGCGGGCGCTAGCGGATCACATCCATGCAGCTATGGTCGAAGTCGCTTCTGAAGTCCGATCGGGGTCACCGTGCTCGCCAAGTTTGCCGCCTTCTACGTTCGAGAAGGCTTCGCTTTGGGAATCTTGATTGGTCTCGTGCTGGCAGTCGTAATGCCGCAAGAGTTGCCGTTCAAGATCATCGGGTTCCTCTTCGCTGTCGTCGTGTCGCTGGCTGCATGCGCAGTTCAGTTCAGGCGGGCACTCAAGCGCGGCGAGGGCGGCGACTGATAGCGCCCGTCGGTCGTCGAGCGCGCGGACATAGAGAGGCGAGTAACGGGACTCGAAACTGCGGTTGGCGGGATTTCGGAGCGTCAAGTCTAGGGCGGGATTCCGCGGAGTGAGGAGTCCTGCCGCGCAAAATCAAGGGTTTTCGATTGCTTCCGCCGTCTCGCGTCGTTCGGCCTCGGTCAGTGGTTTCGGGCCCGATCTGCCCAGCTTGTGTCCACCATGTGTCCACGTGGACGCTCGACGGTATCTCTCAACGCGACCCCGGACGGGCCTCGGATGAGCGCCATCACTCGCTCCGCGACGCCAGCATGGCGTCAACGTGCGGGAGGAGTCGGCGACGGTTTAAAACGAGCGCATCGCGATGGGGTCGTTCCCCAGTATTCGTCGCAATGGTCTATCCGTCGTCGTCGTCGACGACAGCAGGAGCACGAGATCGTTCGAACGGGCCCGGGTGACTGCCGGCGGGCCGCGATCGACCCGATGATGGCCGACGAACGGACTGCCCGAAGAAGGGCACACCGCACATCGAGTCAGGCGGGGGCCGCCCATTCGATCTTGATATGCCGGCGGTCCCCGGGCGCGATCACGAGTTGCTGCTCGACGAGCTGGCCCTCCGCCGTGCGCAGGCGGGGTGCACCGGAGGCGACCGGGAAGTCGAAAGCGAAGCGCCAGGTCTCGTCTCCCGTCGTCTGGAGAGTGAGCTCGTCCCGATCCCAGTCGACGGTGAGGATCAGGCGGCTGCCGTGGGGCGTTGTAAACACCATCGGTTCGGGGTCGCGTTCGTCAGTGCTGAGCAGATCTTCCGCACGGCGGTAGATGCTCAGCGTGAGTTCGGTGAAGCCTTCACGAGGCCGCGACATCCCGCGTGACGCGAGCATGCCGCCCTCGCGCACGAACACTGGCAGCCCCGCGCGTTCGTACAGTGGCGCGTCGACCAAATACGCGCGCCCGCCCTCGTACCGTCGACCCGACCAGTAGTCGTACCAGGAGCCTGGCGGAAGGAACACCTCACGCTCGCCCCACCCTTCGTCGGTGATGGGTGCGATGAGCAGCGACCGTGCGACGAGCACTTCATCGAAGATCGAGTGCGTCGCTGTGATGTCGGGGAAGTCGAACAGGAGCGGTCGCACGAGCGGGATGCCGCGTTCGACGGCGTCGATCGCTCCCGACAGATAGGTCGGTGCCAGGCGATGACGGAGTCGGATGAACTCGATGAGGAGATCGCGCGCTCTGCCCTCGTAACGCCAGGGCAGCTTCGGTTCGGTGAGCACGCCGCTGTGCAGTCGTGGGACGGGGATGAAAAGGAATCCGTGTGCGATGCGGCGGATGACGTTCTCGTCGGTGTCGATGACGCCGAGACCGGATGTCGACTGCTCCTTAAACCCGCCCAGATCGACGGATGCGAACGGGAAGCCCGTCATGGCGAGGTTGAGGATGAAGTTTAGGTCCTCTTTGACCCGGCTCACGCCTGCTGTTGTGTCGCCCGACCAGGGCAGCGCGGCTATCTGGTCGCCGAGCCAACCCCCCCTCGTCAGGGTGAGGACGGGCTCACCCGTGAGCTCGGTGGTACGTCGGGTGAGGAAGCGGTTCCAGAGGCTGCTGTAGTAATTCCGCGCCGGGATCCCGCTCTTCAGCACGCCCTCGACCCGCTCGCTGTTATCGATCCACCACGCCGCGGCACCCTCTTCGATCCGCGGTCGGTACTGGTCCCACGCCCAGTCCGCCGCGACGGGATTCTCGAGATCGACGATCCACTGATCCTCGGTGGCATCGAGGATCAGGCCGTCGCGTCGGCCCTGATCAGCGAGCGCGCCGCTGTACATCTTCGTATTGACGTGCAGCACGGTGTCGACTTGTTGGTCGGCGAGCGTCGCGAGCAGATCGGCATGCGAGCCGAATTTCTCGGGGTCCCAGCCGAGGTTGATCCCCTCGCCGCCTTCGTCCTCCTCGAAGATTTTCCCGCCGCGCCAATGCAGGTCGAGTGCGCACACGTCCATCGGAATCTGTTCTGCCTCGAAGCGGAGCATCCAGTCGCGATACTCGTTGGACGACGAGTAGCCGGCCCATGAGAACCAGGTGCCGAGCCACTGTGGGCGCGGCAACGGCGGTCGCCCCGTCAGTTCGTGCAGCAGCCGCGTCCACTCTGTGGGTGTAGGGCGTGCGAGAACGACGAGGTCGATCGGTCCGCCGGGGGCCTCGACAGACCATGCCCGCGGATCGCTGTAGCCGAGGTCGAAGTAGACGTGCGGATGGGGGTTCAATAGGATCACCCCGCTGCCTCCGAGCTCGAGGAACGCCGGAATGGGCAGGCCCCCATAGTCGCCGCGCTGGTGATACCCCTTCGTTGCGAACATGTCGGCCGTGCTTCCCGAGCGGTCAGGGAACGCGATCCGGCCGCCGAGCCCGAGGACCGGGCCGTCGGCGCCTCGGACAAAGTCCATGCGGAAGCGCGTAGACGCAGTCGAGCCGTCAATGACCAGGCGAGTGAGTGCGAGCGCCGTCCCCTGCTCGTCGTCGAGCGCGATCGTCAAGTCCGGATAAGTGAGTCGGAGCGTGCTCGTGCCATGCCGGAACTCCACCGCGTCGGCGGTCTCGGTGGCCAGCAGGCGTGGCACGGCGCGCTCTGGTACGAGCACCCGGTCGTCCACCCGGTACGGCTGCGCGGACGGATCAATCGGCGTCACGCGCAGACGGAACGCTCCACGGGGCTCCGCCGTCACGCGGATCTCGACTCGGTCATTGCCGAGTCCGAGCAGTTCGGCAGCCCCATAGCGCGGCGTGAGGCCGGTGATCCCGTCCGAGCGTGGCCATTCCGGGTCGGCTACCCAGGAGTACGGGGCCGGCCAGGTGACGTCGGGGTGAAGTCGCTTCATCGTGTCTTCCTTCTCGATCCGGCGGGTCACATGTAAGATATCTCACCTATCGAAGGGCAGGCGACCGATGTCGAACACACTTCCGCGAAGCGCCACGGGCGGACCTATCGGCGGGACAATCGTCCGAGCTGGGCACCTCGTGCCGGCCGTCGTAGAGGAGCTCGTCGATCGCATGGCCGTAGGTGCTTACCCCGAGGGTGAGCGGCTTCCTTTCGAGCGAGAGCTGATCGACGAGCTCGGTGTGAGCCGGAGTGTCGTGCGCGAGGCGCTGCGCGTGCTCGAGGAGAAAGGGCTGGTGGCGATCGCGCAGGGCAAGCCGACCACAGTCCGTCCGCGCTCGGACTGGAACGTGCTTGACCCCATCGTGATTAACGCGCTCATCAAGCATGACCCCGAACTGGAGATTGCCGGGAACCTGATCGACGTGCGCGCCGCGATCGAGGGTGCGCTGGTCCGGCGCACGGTGCGCGCGCTCGACGACGCGCGCGACCAGGAGCTTCGCGCTGCGTTTGCGAAGCTCGTCGAAGCGCAGCCCGACCCGACCGCGTACCTGCGCGCCGATCGGGAGTTTCATCACGTGCTCCTCGAGCAGTCGGGCAACTTTATCGGCGAATGGATTGTGCGCTGCGCGCACCAGTGGACCCACTCGTACCCCGGGCTCGTGCCTATGCATCGAGTTGAGCAGTCGCACCGTGAGCACCAGGCGATCTTCGAGGCCGTAGAGCGGCGCGATGCCGACGCGGCCGCAAAGGCCATGGAAGCGCATATCCGCGAGTCGTGGGAGAAGACCAGGGCTGTGTTGCTGGTGGCGTATAAGGGCTCCGCGAAGGGGTAGGTCGGCTGCGGAGATAACGGTTCGATATCGGGGCCGGTTCTTCGTGACAGGTAACAGATAAGATATGTGATGATTTCGATAGCGTCGTAGACGACGCTCTATGGAGTCGAAAGACGAAGGAGAGAATCAATGACGATTGCCCACCGGACCGGGCTGACCAAACGTCGCACGTCCCGCCTGACGATGGTCGCCGCGGTCGCCGCCGCTGCTGGTCTCGTGCTCACAGGATGCGTGCCCGGCACTGCACAGCCCACGACTGAGGTCGATCAGAAGGAGGGCCCGGCCGAACTCCTCGTTTGGACCGACTCGACCCGTGAGGCCGCATTTAAGATGTACGCCGAAGAGCACCCCGAAGTCGATCTGACCATCGAGATCCTGCCGGACGACGTCGAACAGCGACTGCTCCTCGCCAATCAGGCCGGCGAGGGATGGCCCGACATCATCACCCTCAACAAGTTCCAGATCGACGCCTTCAGCTCGGCGCCGGTGAACTACACGGCTAACATCGCACCGTACCTCAGTGACGGCTTCTTCGATGACTTCGCGCCCGCGGTCGTCGAGTCCTGCAGTCCTGAGGCCGACGACGTTCGTTGCGTGCCGAACGACATCTCGCCCATCGTGCTCTGGTACAACGCGCCGTTCCTTGCCGAGAACGGGTACGACATCCCTGAAACGTGGGAGGAGTTCGAGGCCCTCGGCCTGCAGATCGCGCAGGAGCACCCCGGCTACATCGTCAGCGACGGCGCCGTCCGGCTGAGCATGTTCCCACCGTCGCGATGCCCGCAGGCAGAGAAGGTCGACGAGCTGACCATCCTCAGCGACCTCGCTGACCCGAAATGCGAACGCGTTATCAGCATGGTCGACAACCTCCTGGGTGCTGGCGCCATGACGCCGCTCGCGGGCAACTCGCCCGAGTTCATCGCCGAGTTCGGTGAGCCCAAGAAGCTCGCCATGCTCGTCGGTCCTGCCCACGTCGGCAAGTTCCGCCTGCTCGACGCCTATGGCTGGCAGCCCGGTGACCTCGGCGTCGCGCCTCCGCTGCGCTGGGCCGACGAGGACGAGGTCTTCAACTACAGCAGTGGCGTCTCTTATGCGGTCTCGCGCCACAGCGAGTACCTGCAGGCGGCGACGGACGTCGTCGAATGGCTCGCGACCGGGCCGTACCAGACGGCTGACGAAACCGTGACGCTGCCCGCTTACAAGCCGGCACAGGACAACTGGATCACGACCAACGAAGCCAATTTCGTGATCGAGGACGGCTCGCTGGCAGACGTTTTCGAAGCGGCTCAGGACTCCCTCTCCAACTACTGGTTCGAGATGCCGGTCGAGTCGGTTCGTGCGAGCTGGGACCAGGTCGTGATGCCAGGCATCGCACAGGGGAAGACAGTCGCCGAGCTGGTGCCGACCTGGCAGCAGTACATCATCGACGAGGGTGAAGCTGCGGGCTGGACCGTGGAGACGGAGCGCTAAGCGGATGACGACCACAGCAGGAGGTGCGGTGCGCGTGAATGGCCGTCCGCGGCGCCGCCAGAACCCCAACTCAGGCCAGGCGCGTGCGGGTGTGTTCTTCGCGACCCCGTACCTCCTGCTGCTCACCGGTTTCGCACTGATCCCGGCGGTCTACACGGTCTACCTTGCCTTCATGTCACCCACGGGCGGGTTCGCCGGGTTCGACACGTTCGTGCAGGTGTTCAACGACTATCGCTTCCTGCGGGCGTTCGCGAACCTCGGACTATATGCCTTGCTGTTCCTCATCCCGACGATGATCATCTCGATCGGGCTGGCGGTGCTACTCCAGTCGAGGGCGCCGCGCGTCGCCGCCACGTTCCGCACGCTGTACTACCTCCCGCACGCCGTGGTCGGCGTGGCCGGCGTGCTGCTGTGGATGTTCCTGCTCACACCGCGCATCTCGCCGATCGGCGGGTTCCTCGAGTGGCTGGGTTTCAGCGGCTTCTATGACATCGTCCGCCCCGACAGCCCGGCCAGCCTCGCGGCCCTGTTCGCACTGATCGCGGTGTGGACATCGGGCCAGGGGATCCTGCTCATGTTCGCTGCGCTCAGCTCGGTGCCCGAAGAAGTCGAGGAGGCTGCAGCGATCGACGGGGCCAACGGGTGGCAGGTGTTTTGGCACATCAAGCTGCCCATCCTGCGAAAGTGGATCGCCTACCTCCTGATCATCAGTGTTGCCAGCGCGACCCAGCTCTTCGCCGAACCGCAGCTCATGGTCGCGGTGACGAACGGCGCCGTCGGGAACAACTTCTCGCCGTTGCAGCTCGCATACACGTACGCCTATCAGTACGGCAACTTCCCCGGGGCGGCGGCGATCTCGTTGGTGCTCCTGGTCATCGGCCTCGCGGCCGCCGCCCTCGTCGTGAGGACGACCGGACTGTTCAAGATTGAGATCTGAAACCGTGGCACTCACCGAAACCCACACGGCCCCCGACACAGCGGCAGTCGTCGCCGGAACACAACCACCGCGGCGGATGCGGATCAGCGTCGACCACCGGGCGAAATCGCGCGCGCTGATCCTCTTCGCCTGGGTCGCTCTGCTGCTCTGGGCCGCATACACGGTACTCCCGATCCTCTGGCTCGTCATCGCGGGCACGAAGACCGGCTCCGAACTCGCGACACAGCCGGCATGGAGCTTTGGGTCCATCCAGAACGTCGTCAACGCGTGGGCGAACGTCGCGGCCTTCAACAACGGTGTGATCTACTCCTGGATCTGGAACACCGTCGTCCTCACCGTTGGCCAACTTGCACTGACCCTCGCGGTCACGATTCCGGCAGGTTATGCGCTCGGAGCCTGCTCGTTCCGGCTCCGTAAGCCGGCGCTCGCCGCGACCCTCGCGCTGATCCTGCTTCCCGGCGGAGCGCTCGTGCTGCCACAGTTCCTCGAGATGGTCGCCCTCGGCCTCATCGGCACAAGGTGGGCGGTGATCTTGCCCGGCAGCGTGTTCCCGCTCGGCATTTACCTCACGTTCATCTTCTTCTCGACGACAATCGGCCGGGACGTGTACGACGCGGCCCGTATCGACGGTGCCAGCGAGTGGCGCATCTTCGCGCGCATCGCTCTGCCGCTGTCGTGGCCGATCGTCGCCCTCGTCGGCTTCTTCTCATTCGTGCGGTCGTGGGGCGAATTCATCCTGCCGTACATCATGCTGCGCAGCAGCGACTTCCCGCTCTCGGTCGGTCTTGCGGTGCTGGCGTCGACCTCGCCCGACCTGAACCCGAACGTGATCAGCAACTCCAACATCGGCATCCCCGAGGTCATCCTGACCACGATCATCACCATGCTTCCCGTGATGCTGGTGCTCGTACTGGCGCAGCGGATCGTGCTCAAGGGCTCGAACATGATGGGCGGTGCCCTCCGTGGCTGAAGCCGCCAATTCCACCGCGGACACGGCGGCCGCGCAACCAAAGTACGTCACGGAGGATGCGAGGCGAACGCCGGTCCGCGACAGCTTCGACGTCATAGTCAGCGGGGGAGGTCCGGCCGGTGTGGCAGCTGCGATCTCGGCTGCGCGCGGCGGTGCGCGGGTCGCCCTAATCGAACAGCACGGTTCGCTCGGCGGGGTGTGGACGGTCGGGTTGCTCTCAGCGGTCCACGATGCCGAGAAGACATCCAGCGTGCTCGGCGACATCGCACGCGAACTGGATGCGGCCAGCGCCCGCAGGGTGCGCGGGCCCTCGGACTTCCTCTACGACGCCGAACAGATGAAGCTCGTTCTGGAGCGCCTGTGTTCTGACGCGGGAGTGGTGATCCGGCTGCACACCCGGGTGGTTGCCGCGCATGTAGACGATGGACGGCTCACCGACCTCGTCACCGAGTCGAAGTCAGGTCGCGAGGCGTGGACGGCGAGCGTGTTCATTGATGCGACCGGCGACGGCGACCTCGCGGCGCTCGCCGGGTGCCGTTACGAGGTCGGCGACCCCGAACATGGCGAGACGCAGCCGCTCTCGCTCATGTCGATAGTCTCCGGGGTCGATGCCGATTCAGTCAGGCAGTTCTGGGACGTCTCGTACCGGGATCGCAAGGCCCGGCTGCTGGCAGAGTTCGCGCGCGCCGGGTTCATGCCCAGTTACGGGGCGCCGACGCTGTTCCACCTCGGAGCAGACATGTTCGCGTTGATGGCGAACCACGTCTACGGTGCATCATCGTCGAACGCCGACGACCTCACGAGCGCCACCATCCAGGCGCGACGTGAGATCGACGAATCGGTGCGCGCTCTGCGCTCGCTGGGCGACCCGTGGACCGGTATTCGCGTGGTCACTACAGCAGCGCAGATCGGGATCCGTGAAGGCCGCCGGATTCACGGCCGAGCGCGCGTGGAAATCGAGCACCTCGTGCGCGGCGACGTACCGGAAGACTCGGTGACGATAGCGACTTTCGGCGTCGACGTGCATTCGACGAACCCAAGCCGTGGCACAGCGACGAACCTCGAAGACCGGCCCGAGGTGCGCCCGTACGGCATCCCGTTCGGCGCTCTGGTCGCCGCCGATGTCGATGGGCTGCTGCTCGCAGGCCGGTGTCTGAGCGGGGATTTCTTCGCGCATGCAAGCTATCGCGTGACGGGGAACGCGGTCGCCACCGGGGAAGCCGCCGGATTCGCCGCAGCGCGCATCGCCGAGCTCGGCTCGGTCGGAGCGTTCACCTGGCCGGAAAGACTGCGATTCTGATGCCCGCACCGGGCATCGGTGGCGATGTGCCGATCAATGGCGAAGCCGGACCTGACGAGGCGAGCATGGTCATGGTGCTCGGCACGGCCACGATCGGCAACCTCGGAGCACCGATGCTTGACGAGGACGCGCACCAGGTCGTGCACGGCGCCCTCGACCTCGGCGTGACGAGCTTCGACACCGCGCCCCTCTACGGGCTCGGGCTCGCCGAGCGCAGGCTCGGGGTCGCGCTGCGCGGGGTACCCCGTGACTCGTACCGACTCTCTACGAAGGTCGGTCGCGTGCTTGTCGAGGAACCGCACGCGACTGGCGATCAGTGGGCCGGATTCCACACCGCCTCACACCTTCGTCCGCGATGGGACTTCAGCACCAATGGCGTGCGTCGTTCGATCGAGCAGTCCTTCGAGCGGCTTGAGACCGCGCAGGTCGAGCTCGCGTTGCTGCACGACCCCGACCTATCGGGCGATGCCGATGCGGTCCCGCGCGGGCTTGAGGCGCTCGATATGCTTCGAGCCGATGGCCTCGTGCAGCGCATCGGTGTCGCGTCGAAGGACATCCGGGCGCTAGAGCGCGCGTTGGATTTCGGCGGGGCCGACGTGCTCATGATCCCCGGCCGGCTCACGCTCATCAATCGCGAGGCCTCGGCCATCGCACGGCGGGCCGAGGCCTCGGGAGTGGCGATCTGGAACGCCGCCCCGTTTAACGGCGGCGCGCTGGCCGGTGCGCCGCTGCGTGCGTCCGGCTATGGTGCGTTGTCGGACGCGGAGGCCGCGGCTTTCGCCCGCGTGCTCAGCCTCGCGGCGGAGTTCGACGTGCCGGTCGCGCCTGCTGCGCTGCAGTACGCAGCGCGACTTCCAGCCGTCGAACGGCTAACCGTCGGCGCCGCGTCCGCGTCGCAGATCGCCGACAATCTCGCCGGGCTGCGCATGCCGCTCCCGGCGGTGTTTTGGGAGCGCCTCGATGCGATGTTGGAATCCGACGCATGATCGACTCCCACGTCCACGTCTGGACACGATCATTGCGCAATGCCGCGTGGCTCGATCGGGGTCCGGCGGCGACAAATCGCGATTTCACGAGTCACGACCTGATCGTGCATCTCGACCAACAGGCCGCCTCGGCGTCGATCGTGGTCCAGTCGCAGGACTCGCTCGACGAGACACGCGAGCTCCTCGAGCTCGCCGAGCGCGAGCCACGGGTCCTCGGCGTCGTCGGTTATCTACCGCTGCACGACCCTGTGAGACTCGCCAGGCTGCACGACGTGCTCGACCACCCCGCACTGGTCGGTGCCAGGTCCATACAGACCCCGCTTTCAATGCAGTCGCACGCCAGTGAGCATTCGCTCGACCCAGCCGTCAGCGAGTCGCTGGCTATCCTCGCCATGCACCGTCTCGCACTCGACGTCGTTGGGCGACCACCCGCCGCGCTCGACGACGCGGTCGCGGCGGCGACAACCCACCCGGGCCTGCACGTCATCGCCGACCACCTCGCGAATCGGCACCTTGAATCCCGTATCGCAGGCCGCGCTCGCGCCACTGCATTGCCCCCGGTGCTCGCGTGTCTCCCGAACCTCTTCGTCAAACTCAGCGGCCTGTCGGCGGTCGCCGACGATGAGTTCGCGGTTCACGTCGCGGCGTTCGCCTCCGCGATCGGTCCGAGGCGGCTGCTGTTTGGTAGCGACTGGCCGATTTGCCTCAGACACGGCGACACCAACGCGCCGCTGCGCAGGGCAGTAGCGGCTACTCGCGACCTCGCGGACGCGGACGCGGACGCCTGGATCTTTGCTGAGACGGCGCGTATCGCTTACCCGCGGCTGGGTGGTCGCGACGCGATTGAGGCTGACATGCCTGGGCGGAACGGCCAGAGAGAGAACGAGAACCAACGATGAAGATCACCGATGTCACGATCGAGCGTGGCCCCGAGGGGCGCACTGAGGTGCGGAACTGGCGCCATGGCCTGCCTCGTCGTGAGCAGGTCAGCCGTCCGGGGCAGCTCGTGCTCACCTCGGAATCCGGCCACACGGGTCGCTGCGACGTACGCGACGCCGTGATGGCCGGCGCGTTTGTCGAACGTCACCTCCGGAGCGAGCTCGTGGGCCAGGACCTGTTCGCGCGCGAGCATCTCTGGAAGCGCGTCTGGGAAGTGCACCGGCTGGAGTATTTGCCCACCCACCTCCTCGGCGTGGTCGATGTCGCGCTGTGGGATCTAGCAGGTCAGGTGCTCGACCTGCCGGTGCACCGGATCGCGGGGTTCGCGCGCGAGTCGATCCGCGCGTATGCGAGTACCGCCACGTTCGGCAGCGAGAGCGAGTACCTCGACGTCGTCGACCAATGCATCGAGCTGGGCTTCTCCGTGATCAAGCTGCATGCGTGGGGTGATGCCCGCCGCGATGCGGCGCTCGCCGGGCGGGTCCGCGAGCACGTCGGTTCAGACGTGCAGCTTTTGTTCGACGGCTCGGGCGGTTACGACCTCGCCGACGCCGTGTACCTGGGGCACGCGTTGAGCGACACGCAATTCGAGTGGTTCGAAGAGCCGCTCAGCGAGTACAGCATCACCGCGCATCGCATGCTCGCCGACCGGGTCGCGGTGCCGCTGATCCTGGCCGAGATCACGCAGGGGGCGCATCAGTCCGCCGGCGACTACATCGCGTCGGGGGCGGCCGTAGGAGTGCGCGTGAGCGGCGAGCTCAAGGGCGGCATTACCGGTGCGCTCAAGGTCGCCGCAGTCGCCGACGCCTATCGCATGCGCGCCGAGGTACATGGTCCCGGCGTGGTGAGCACGGCGCTGTGCATGATGATCTCGAACAACTCGTTCTATGAGTCGCTAGTGCTCACGAACCCGGTCCGGCCCGACGCTGCGCTCACCGACGGGTTGCTCACCGCGTCCGAGTTGCCCGGTATTGGGTGGCCGAGGTGACGACGTGGCCCGGTGCGACGCATCCCGCTGACACGACCGTGGTCGCGAAGCGCACGCGGCTGAAACCCGGCATGGAGCACGCGTACGAGGCGGCGCACCGCCACCCGCCCGCCGAGGTCACGGTCGCACTGCTTACCGCGGGCGTTACCCAATGGCGAATCTGGCGCAGCGGGCTCGACCTATTCCACGTGATCGATGTCGTCGACCGCGGGCGCATGCGCCGGGTGCTCACCGAGGACCCGACAATGGTCGCCTGGGGTGCGCGCATGCGCGAGTTGCTCGAACCGCTTCCCGCGCCCGAATCGGACGACTTCGAGCTGGTCTGGACTCTGGACTGAGCGCGTCAACCGCCTCGCCGACTCTCGGTCAGCTCGTTCGAGCGGATGGCTCGCACGTACCCCCACGCTCGGGCGGCAGCAACACGCGATCGAGCCACGCCGCACGGGCGCTGAGCGCTCCCCGTGAGATGGCCGCCTCGGGCGCGAGGCTCTCGAAGGCGTGCACACCACCCGGCCACACGTGCAGTTCGAGCTCTCCACCGGCTGCCCACACCTTCGAGGCGAAGGCGACGTCCTCGTCGCGGAAGACCTCGGCACTGCCGCACTCCAGGTAGGTCGGTGGGAGTCCGCTGAGGTCGTCGGCGCGGCCGGGCGCCGCGTAGACCGAGACATCTTCGCTTCCGCGTCGTGAGCCGAGTAGAGCCTCCCAGCCGACGCGGTTCTTCGCGCGGTCCCATCGACCACGTCCGTCGACTTGGAGCGTGGATGTCGTCTCATCGCGATCATCGAGCATGGGATAGGCAAGCAGTTGCGCCATGATCGCCGGCCCGTGCCGGTCCCGAGCCATGAGGCCGGCGCCGACCGCGAGCCCACCCCCGGCGCTGACACCGACGACGAGAATCCGCTCGGGGTCTGCGCCCCATTCCTCAGCGCCGCGAACTGCGGTGACCAGTCCGGCGTACACGTCTTCGACGGGCGCGGGATCGGGATGCTCCGGCGCGAGGCGGTATTCGATCGTGGCGATGACAGCGTCGTAGCGCCTCGACCATTTGGTGAAGTGCTGCAACCACGCCCACCGGTGTCCGGTGATCATGCCGCCGCCGTGTACGAAGTAGATGAGCGGTCGCGACCCGGGCCGGGCGGGCCCCTGCACGACACTCATCTCGATCGTGACGCCATCGAAGGTGGCTACCTTGCAGTCAAATCGAGACATCCCCGCGTCCTCGAGGATCGCGTTCACATCGGGGAGCCGCTGACGAGCGCGGTACTGCGGAATGTTCGTGAGCGTGAGGCGCGGCGCGGACCATTCGTCGGTCGCTGCCAACGCGTGCGCGATCTCGGGATCGATTGGCGGTCCAGTTATCACGCCATCATCTTTCCGGATAGTGGGCGCGCTGCAGCACTCGCCCTCAGACTCTTGCCACCTGAACATGTCACAGATAATATCTGTGACATGTTCACTGTGGAGCACTCTTCTCGGACCACCACGAAGCGCTGGTGGCTCGCCGTGTTCGCCCTGGCGATTGGGCTGACGCTGACGCTCGCTCCAGGCACGGCGTCGGCCGACCCGGTCGAGTTGTTCGAGGAGAATTTCGACGAGTACGTCGTCGATAGTCATCCCGGGAGCTTTAGCGGGCTCTCCACATTGACGAACTACGAGGCGGGAGTCATCGATCGCGGGTCGGGTGACCATGCGTTCCGGGTCGCGCGCACGGCGACAGCCGCGACGTCCTCCTACGTTACCCACGCATTTCCGACAGCGACCGCCGTAGGGGACTTCACGGTACGCGTCGATGCCAAGGCCGGGCAGACCGACGCGATCGGCTTCATCGCGCAACTCCGCGGTGAGACAAACCTGGTCTCCTCGCTCGCGTTCTACAACGACGGCAAGATCCGCCTGTTCACCAGTGCGGGGTGGCAACAGGTCGGCACCTACACGGCGGACACCTGGTACCGCTTCCAGCTCGATATCGACGCGGCCAGCTCCACCATAGACGTCACGATCGACGACGTTCCCGCGGCGCAGGACCTGCCCTTCCGCACCGCTCAGGAGGAGTTGCGCCAGTGGCAGGTGGGCTTGTATCAAGGCACTGGCGATGCCGCGCTCGAAGTCGACGAACTGAGCGTCGTCGACCGTGGGGCAGCCGAACCGGCGCCCGCTCTCGCCGAAGACTTCGAGCTGCAGACCATCGGCGCCTACCCCTCATCCTTCTCGACCTCGACGCCGGGCGCCGGATACTCAGCTGAAGTCGCCGGCGGTGACCCCGAGCAAGGGCGCTACCTACATATCGCCCGCGACGGGGCATCCACCTCGGCCTATCTCGCCGGAGCCAATCTCAGCGCTCCCGCCGAGACCGCGGTGCTCGCATTCCGGGCCAAGGCCGGGCAGGCGGACGCGATTGCATACGCCGCCGAAGTGCGGGGGCCGGCCGGAACCGTGGCGCGTGTGGCGTTCTACAACGACGGGTCGCTACGCGTCTACGACGGATCCTGGGTGAAGGTAGTCGATCGCTACTCGCCCGACCGGTGGTACGACTTCCGCGTCCTGTTGGACGCCACTGCCCAAGAGTTCTCCGTCGCCGTCGACGGCCGGGTCGTCGCCGAACGCATCGCGTTCCAGTCGGCCCAGACGGCGGTCTCGCGCGTCAGCTTCGGATTGTTCCAGGGTTACCGATCCATCGACCTCATGATCGACGATGTCGAGGTCACAGTGCCCGATCCTGCGCCGCTCACGGCTGTGTCGCTTCCGGCGACGACCATCTCCGTCGCGCGGGGGCATGAGGCATCCGTTCCAGTGACCCTCGAACCGGCGACGACCGCGCTCGTCGTCTACGAATGGAGCACAGCCGACAGCGCGATCGCCACCGTATCGGATGGGGTGATCGCAGGCATCTCGGCGGGGACAACCATAGTGCAGGTCGAGGCGACTGACCTTCTGACGTCGGCGGTCGTATCCACCAGCCAGACCGTGCAGGTCGTCGAGCAGCCCGTGGCCGGCGTCGACGTGCAACCGGCGAACCTCGTCCTGCCCGTCGACTCAACGCACTTGCTCGACGCGACGGTGCAACCGGCCGACGCCTCCGAGCAGGCCGTCACGTGGTCGACGAGTGATCCGTCCGTGGCATCCGTCAACGCCGAAGGCCAGGTGACCGCGGTTGCACCGGGACTCGTCACGATCGAAGCCGCCGCGGGCGGGGGTACGTTCACCGACTCAGTCGCGATCGAGGTCGTCGATCGCGAGGTGACGACACGGTTCTACGTCGATCCCGCCGCCGGCGACGATGCCGACGATGGTGGCATCGCCACGCCCTTCCGCACGATCGAACGCGCTCAGGCCGCGGTCCGGCAGGCGACAGATGACGGCACGGACCTCACGGGCGATGTCGAAGTCGTGTTGGCCGATGGCGTATACGAGCTGGACGAGACACTGCGTTTCGATGCCCGAGACGGTGGCGACGGAAAGTACCGGGTCACGTACCGGTCGGCCAATGGCGCGAATCCCGTGCTCAGCGGCGGTCGTGTGATCGACGACTGGCAGACCTATGACGCCGGACGTGACATCTATCGTGCGCCCGCGGTTGGCGTTGAGTCGCGACAGCTGTACGTCGACGGTATCCGTGCCATTCGTGCGCGGAGCGAAGGTCCGCTGACTGACGCGAGCCTCACATCCGAGGGGGTTAGGAGTGCCGACGTGGGAATGGCCTCCTGGTCGAACCTGGGTGACGTCGAGTTCGTCTTCCGTGAGCGGTGGACGCAGCCGCGCGCCACGGTCGGAAACGCCCAGGTCGCGCCCGATGCATCATCGGTCGAGTTCGTCATGGACGATCCCGGCTGGACGGCGATCACCTCGAAGGGATCGACGTCCGTAACCGAAGGACCCGTCTACGTCGAGAACGCGCTCGAACTGCTCGACGACGAGGGGGAATGGTATGCGGACGGCGAGTACGTCTACTACAAGCCGCGTGTCTTCGAAGACCTCGCGCAGGCCGAGGTCGTGGTCCCCGTGCTCGAACAGCTCGTCGAGGTGACGACGGCGAGCCTGGATGACAGCGTCCGAGGACTCGCCTTCGAGGGCGTCGAGTTCGCCTACTCGACCTGGATGCACCCGAGCACCGGATGGGGAGTACCCGACACGCAGAGTAATCACCTGCGGTACCCCGGTGAGGATGACTGGCTGATCGGCGCGGCGGTCACGGTCGAGCACGCGACCGACATCTCGTTCCGCGGTAGCACCTTCAGCCACCTCGGCGGCGCCGGGCTGCAATTGCTCGACGGCGTGCAGGACTCCGCAGTGAGCGGCAACCGCTTCTTCGACATCTCGGGCACCGCAGTCAACGCCGGCCGGGTCACGATGCGCAACCCGGAGATCTACGCACCGACCGACGAACGCTCGGTGATGGCCCGGCTCGCAATGGAGAGCAACTACATCCACGACATCGGCATCGAGTATGCCAGCTCGGCTGGGATCGCAGCGGGGTTCCTGGTCGACAGCGACGTCAGCAATAACGAGATCTTCAATGTGCCCTACTCGGGAATCTCGATCGGCTACGGCGTGTACAACTTCGTGAGCACTGGCCAGCGTGACGTGCGCGTCGAGGCGAACTACATCCACGACATCATGGGCCACGGCGTCAACGACGGTGGCGCGATCTACACCGTGGGCTACACCGGCGCGTCGCAGGCCGAGATGAACAGCGTGAATCGGAACTATCTGCAGAATCAGCGCGACAAGTGGGGCGTCATGTACGCCGACAATGCGTCGAACCACTGGGCGTTCACGGAGAATGTGGTCGATCAGGTTGACACCCCGATCTGGGAAGACTTCCCGGCGTACTGGGCCTTCGGTAAGGAAGCGGACCTGCTCTTCGATGGCAACTACACGACCACGCCGCACGTGAACACCTCGTTCACCTCGGCCTTCCCCGTGCTGAACACACACGTCGTTCCGGACGCCGACTGGCCCACCGAGGCGCTACAGATTATTAACGAATCGGGCGTCCTGCCGGCCGACCGGACCGAGTTCGCGCTAGCCGTGGAACGACTCGCCGTACAGTCCGAGTTGGCGCTCGAGTCGGATGAAACCGTGCAGCTGGCAATGTCCGGAACCCGAAACAAGGGCGACGCCGCAAGCCTGTCCGGAGTCGACGTCTATTACCGCTCGCTCGACGAGGCCGTCGCGACCGTGTCTGGCACGGGTGAGGTGGAGGCAATCGCTCGCGGAGCGACGACGATCGAGACCCGCGTCGTGCAGGGCGAACTGCTCTGGACGTTCATGACACAGGTCTACGTTGACGACGTCGTGACCTCGATCGAGTTCAGCAACGTCCTCGCCAGCGGGCGCAACATGATCGTCGGCGAATCCCTCGCCCTCGACTACTTTGGCCGATCGGACCTTGACCGCGAGGTCGAGCTAACCGATGTGGTGATCGTCTCGAGCGACCCGGCAGTGGTTGAGGTGCAAGTCGACGGGACGCTCGCCGCGCTCGCCGAAGGCGAGGCCGAACTCACTCTGACCTCGCCCGGCGCGGGGGTCTCGACATCGCTCGACATCGCGGTCGTGACCCGCAGCAGCGACGATGGACTCGCAGTCACCCCGTATGATTTCGGCGCAGCGCTCGCGGACACGACGGGATGGTCGGCCTCGGCCTCCACCGGCAGTGTTACCTTCCCGTCTGGCTCGGTACGGCTGGCCACGCCCTCCGGGCACGCCACGTATACGGGGCAGCAGTTCAGCGACGAGCTGCTGACGTTCGACCTAACGATCGAGGGCGAGTCCGGCTGGGAGGCGATTGAGTTCCGCAATCAGGACGCGTCGACCGCATTGCGCGACACCTACGCGGTAGTGATCAAGCCCAACGAGATCGAGTTGCATCGCTTCAATGACGGAGAGCGCACGGTCATCTTCGGCGCGGTCACGGGATTCACGAGCGTCGGCGGGCCGGCTTACCCGAATGACGTAATCCCTTTCGGGACCACGAAGCAGGTGCAGATCGGCGCGATCAACGAGCCGGGCGGAGTGCGCATCGTGCTCAACGTCGACGGCGAGAACGTCTTCTACTACCTCGACAGCTCGGAGGATCGCATCACCGACCCTGGCTATCTCTCGATGATGGCAAGGTTCTGGAGCGTGCTGCTCTCGCCGGCAACACTTCCCCCGGCGGATCCCGCGCCTGCTGTCGCTTCATCCCTTGTCGAAGGGGCGGTGGTAAAGGGCAAGATCGACGTCACGATGATCGTCGAATCCGCCTCTCCACAGGCATACGACGCCCAGCTATATATCGGAGACGGGTCCCAGGTGCCGTCGATCAAGGGCTATCAGTGGGCTCCGACGACCGACCGGCTGACGATTTCGGCTGCGGACTTCGGAGCGCTCCCCGACGGGCCGTACTACATGCTCTTCTCGGCCCGAAACGTCGACGGCCAGACCGCCACGCTGAAGGTCAACGTGCGGGTAGACAACTCGAGACCCGATCTTGTTGTGTCTGCCCCCGCCAAACCCGGTGACGGTATCCGCGTCGGCGCGACGGACAACGCTGGGCTGCGACGGGTAGCCGTGAACCTCTACGACGCGAGCAATTCGACACTGATTGCCGCTGTTGGATCGACGCCGGCCACGACGAGCATCGATGCGCCGAGCTTCGAGACCACGTGGCCCGTGCCGCCTGGGCTCGCCGCGGGCACGTATACACTCCGCGCCAGCGCCGTCGACATCGCCGGGAACTCCAAGACCGTCACAGTGGCACTTGTCATCGACTAGGCGTTCGGGTTAGTCGATCAACGGGCGCGACGTGCGCTCCTGCGTCAGACAGGCGACCGCCCCTACCTTGGTCCGCGCAGCGAGTCGCCGAGTTGGCGGATGTCTCAACGCCGAGCATCTTCGATGCGCCGCTGCGGGACTGGGCTGTCTCGCTTATCAAGCGTGCGTCCGGGCGGGCGCTGGTTGCAGGGAGAGGAACTCGACTTCCCAGATGTTCCACGGGTATTGCGGTTCGACGCTGGACACGGCGGCGGGAGTCGAACCCGACTGGTGTGCCAGCCGCGAGCATCAATTAGCCGCGAGAACCGCGGAATTACGCGGAAGCCGGGGTTCCCTGAGAGTGTTTCTGCTTTCGTGAGTCACGGTCGATTGCGACGAAGTGTGGGCAAAGTGTGGGCAGATGCAGAGCCACTCTTCGCTCGGACGGCTTCGCTCGGACGGCGAGGGCGTAGCGGTCAGTCACGGCCTCGTTCCGTGTGGTCGCTCTTGTGCGGACTTCGCGCTGCGCGCTCCGCCCTGTCACCAGCGACACGTCCGAGTGATCACGACAGGCCATCGCCTCGACGGCCCATCCTCAGCCTGCGCTTGGTGATGTCAATGTCGTTCATGCTCGCTGCGCTGCGCGTGCTCCACATTGACATCCCCGGCGCTCGGCCGTGGCTAGCCGCCTATCGAACCCACGTCCCACCCATGACCTTTCATCAGCAACCCCTCCTCGCGCGGCACTTC
Organism: Microbacterium sp. ZW CA_36; assembly: GCF_044987475.1. Taxonomy (NCBI): domain Bacteria; kingdom Bacillati; phylum Actinomycetota; class Actinomycetes; order Micrococcales; family Microbacteriaceae; genus Microbacterium; species Microbacterium sp. ZW CA_36. Next base: position 52,256 of record NZ_JBJDRL010000018.1, on the reverse strand, counting down.
GCCGCCCCGCCCGCCTCTCATGCCGATTGTCGACCCAAAACCGACGATGAGCCTCCACGGACAGACAGGCGAACCACGACGCTGGGGAGAGGGAACGCCACGTCGGCTGAGGTCTCCGTGAATCTGGGAGCAGATGCCCGAACGTCGCCAGCGGTAGTTTTGACGAGCAGCACCGGGCGCGCAGCCTAGCGTCAGGTCCGGCTAGGGCCGCAGAATCATGCGGAAGTCGAGTTACCGATGAGGGGTGCTGAATGGGTTCGAATGAGGATTCTGCGGACTTTCTGCGCCTTGGGTGGCACTTGTCGCGTGCAACCGACAGCCGTGCATCAGGTGGGCGAGACGGCGACGGCAATTGCGATGGTGAGGCTAAGTGCTCCTGCGCAGGACGTGAAGATCGCGAGCGCCAACATCCTGCTGGCCCCCGGCATCCCTGCTCGTTCTCCCTCACGTCGCAAGGCCACGTTGACCGCGCGATAACGTCGGCGCGCCGATAGCCAAAAGAAGGCTGAAACAGCGAGCCCGGCAGCCCCAACGAGGACCCACCACCCGTTGCCGAGCGCGCTGGGAATCAGCCGCATTGCCACGATCGATCCCACGCCCAGCGCCAGCGCTGTGCGACGCCAAGCCAGTTCGTTTCGCTCGGGCTGCAGGCCGGGGTCGAACAGCTCGTTCATGCGAGGAGGATCGCCAGCAGCACGAGGATGCCAGCTATGGTGACTGCGGCGGCGAGCGCTGGTCCGAGCAATGACCCCGGCAGCGGTTCGGCCATGCGCAGTGCGCGTTCGGTGCGCGTCCAGTCCAGCCAGGCGAGGGCAGGGAGCAGCATGGCCACACTCACGAGCATGAGGCTCGCGCCGAGACGGAGACCCGGGTGTAATTCCAGGCCGAGCAGTTCTAGCGCGACGCCTCCGGCGATGAGGGCGAGCGCGGTGCGGATCCACGCCAAGAAGGTGCGCTCATTCGCGAGGCTGAAGCGAGCGTCTGGTTCCGTGCCGTATCGGAAGACGGATGCGGGGAAACGCCGGTCCGTATTCACGTGGCGACCGTCCGGAAGCCGGCGTTGCCCATCGACGAGTCGGGCGTGTTCTGCGATCGCGCTGAGTTGCGGTAGCGGTTGCAATAGGAGATGTGGCAGAGGTAACTTCCGCCACGCAGCACCCTCGTCGTCCCCGATTCGGGTCCCTCCGGATCGGTATCGGGGGAGCGGCGAAAGTAGTCGGGATGAAACCAGTCATCGCACCACTCCCACACGTTGCCGACCGGCTGCCAGAGGCCGTAGCCGTTGGGGTGGAACCTACGCACCGGAGCGGTGGTGAGATAGCCGTCCTCGCCGGTGTTAACACGGGGGAAGTCGCCCTGCCAGATGTTCGCGCGCCAGCCACCCGCATCGACCTCTTCGTCGCCCCACGGGTACTTCGCGCGGTCGATGCCGCCGCGGGCCGCATACTCCCACTGAGCCTCGGTGGGCAGTCGGCGGCCTGCCCACTCGCAGTACGCCTGTGCGTCGTTCCAGCTCACGTGGACGACCGGGTGGTCGCCGAGGCCGTCGATCGAGGAGTTTCGTCCGCCGGGGTGGGCCCAGTCGGCGCCGCGCACCCCGAGCCACCACGGCGCTCCGGACGCCTGACCCATCACGTCCTCGCGCGGTGCCTGAACGGCCAGGTGGAACACCGCGGAGAATCCGAACGTCTCCGCATCGGTCACGTAGCCGCTGGCGTCGACGAACCGTGCGAAATCGTCGTTCGTGACGGTCGTCACGTCGATGGAGAACCTCTGAAGCGTGACCGGATGCAGCGGCACCTCCCCGTCGGCTGGATTTCGATCGCCGGACGAGTCGCCCATCGTGAACGTTCCTGGCGGGATCGTGCTCTGCTCGATCGTGTGCCGTCCATCGGTGGCTGCCGGACGGGCCGCGGGCCGTGAGTGACCGATCGCGAGGAATCGCGAGCGTTCCGGGGCCCCGCAGGCGCAGCCGGGACCGCACCCGGCATTGGAGGTCGCCATCAGAGTCTGCCCGCCTTCATTCCTGAACCCGCGACACCGCCGCCGCCCAGGGGGCTCCCAACTGCGCGAACGTTGCTTGCCGCTCGGCCGCACGCCGCGCCCAGCGCTCGATCCCTCGAACCACGGCGTGCCGTTCTCCGCCGGCTCCCCTCCATTCGACCTGGGACTGATCGATGGCTCTGGGCAGTCGCCAGCGGCGGACGGCGTCGAGCACGGCGACGAACGCTCCTGATCTACTGAGGGGGCTCAGCAGACTGGTCCCTTCGCAACGGTGGTCCAGGAGGTTCTCGAGCAGGTTCGTGCGCACCGCACGGTAGGAGACCGGCTTGCTCCCCTCCTGGGAGACGACGATGCGATCTTCCTCGTAGTAGTAGTCGATGCGACCCGTGTCGCCGAAGACGCTGATCCATGGCGGCAATTGGGCGGGCGCCGCGAGGGTGAGTGCCAGTCCCACCTTCATCCCGTCTCTCGACGTGATCACCACTGACGAGGTGTCGTCGGCTTCGATCGGCGCCGCGTGGTACAGATCCAGGTCGATTCCGCTGACATCCGTCGCTGCGGCACACCCCGCGACTGCCAGGCTCGTCGAGACGGCGTGTGCAAGTGGATTCGCGACGACGCCATCGAGGACCGGCGTACCGTCGAGATCGCGTCGGCCGGTCCAGGGCGAGCGCCGCCAGTACCCGAGGGTCCGCTGCCAGAGGCCGACTGCTCCGATGCCCGTGACCGTGCCGATCGCTCCCGACTCCATCAGCGACCGAACAATCGCCGGCCCCGTCGATCCCAGCGTCTGGAACGCGACTTGGACTTGCCTGCCCGCGTCCCGCGCAGCCTCAGCGAGCAGATCGAAGTCCGAGATCGATGTCACGGGGGGCTTCTCCACCAGCACGTCGGCTCCGCTGGTCAACGCCAGGCGGGCGAGCTCGAGGTGTGTGTGTATCGGCGTGCTGATGACGACGATGTCGGGGGCGCGGTCGTCGAGCATGGCAGCGAGCGATGGGAATTGCGGGACGGGCAGGTCCCCGTCGACGACTCGGCGATCGGCCACTCCCACGAGGCGGGCTCGCCCGCTGCCATGTATTCGCAGCATCCGCTCGAGGTGGACGCTGCCGAAGCCGTGTGCGCCGACGAGCGCCATCCTCGGAACCGTCACGAGCGTGCTCCGACGCCGGCGGGGCGACGCGAAGGGACGCGCCGACGCGGAAGTGACGACCAACACTCGATATGAGTCATGGATTCATAATATGGTTACTGCATGTCCGGGGTGAAGGAATGAGCAACTCGATGTCGGATCCAGCCGGTACGCCCGAGCCGCTCTTCGTGCTCGGCGCGTACGCCCTGCTCGGTGGATTGGACGATCGCGCGAAGCGTCAGGTCCTCGATGAGCTGGCAGCACGCGAGGTCGTCCAGGCTCTCGAATGCTCGATCGACGAAGAGCAGCCGCCGTGGGCGTTCGATCCACGACCCGAGTGCACCGACCTCGTGTTCACGCTCGTCGGCGGGAGTGTGCGACGGCTGGCCGGCGATCCTGAGTTCGGCCTCGCATCGGCGAGCCGGGGCGGCAGGTCGGATGCGATCGCCTACGCACGGGACGCGCTTGCCGAGGTGCGTCGAGCGAACGACAGAGGCGGGCGGCCCCGTGTACGTGCGATCGAGCTGCATTCCGCCCCCTCAGGCGGAGACCCTGGGTGCTTCGGCGACTCGCTCGCCGAGGTCGCCGGGTGGGACTGGGAAGGGGCGCAAGTCGTCGTCGAGCACTGCGATGCTCCAAGGCCAGGTCCTACCTCCAAGGGATTTCTGCACCTCAGAGATGAGATCGCCGCGATCGCACGCGCTGATTGCGGCGTGCGGATGGTCGTCAACTGGGGCCGCTCGGCAATCGAGGGGCGAAGCGTCCTCACGCCGCTCGCGCATGCTCGCGAAGTTCGTGAGGCGGGGCTGCTGGAGGGCATCATGTTCTCCGGCTGCAGCGATCGTCCCGATCAGCGCGGCGGCGCGTGGGCCGACTTCCATCTCCCGGTCGTCGACGTCGACGATCCTGCCGATGGCTCGCTACTGGATGGTTCGGCGATTCGCGCAACGTTGCAAGCGGCAGGAACGCCGCGCTTCGTCGGTGTGAAAGTCTCGCTCGGGCCTCACGCGCCCATCGAAGCCCGGATGTCCGCGGTCGACCGTTCCATGAACGAACTCCTCGCAGCGTTGGCGAGTCGAGCGCATGCATGACTTGCCGACGTTGAAGGATGTGGCGCGTGAGGCAGGCGTGTCGCCGTCTACGGCCTCGCGAGTTCTCAACGGCTCACGCCGCGCCGTCTCCGCACCCAATGTCCGGCGCGTGATCGAGGCGGGTGAACGGCTGGGCTATGTCCCGAACTTCGCCGCTCAGGCGGTCGCGCACAAGCTGAGCCCGATGTGCATCCTGCTGACTCCCGCGCCGTGGGATCCGTCATCCTGGGCCGTCGTCCGCGATGCCGTGCAACTGGCCCACGACCGTTCCCTCTACGCGGTCGTGCTGCCGATCCATGGTGGGCTGATCAGGACGTTCCGTCTGGCGCGGGCGTTCATGCCCACCGAGATCGGGATGGTGTCGTCGGACTTGGCATCCGTCGAGGATCCGGATCTGCGGGAGGAGTTCGCCGAGTTCTTGGATCTGGGCGGTACGCTCCTGTACCTGACAGGACCAGGATCGTTGAGCCGCGGGCAGTCATGACTCTCTCGTGGATCAGGGAGCATCCGCGGCGTATCGCCAGGGCCACGGCCCGACAGACATGGCAGACTGACGATGGAGCCGAAGGGAGCGCCCGTGCTGGTCTCGAGACGACGGTCGCGGATCATCGAGGAAGCCCGCCGGCGCGGGGCAGCGTCCATCTCGCTGCTCGCCGACGAACTCGGTGTGAGCCCGATGACGATCCGGCGTGACATCGAGGCGCTCGCCGCAGAGGGGCTGGTCGATAAGGTTCGAGGCGGTGTCGCCCTCCCGCGAGCCACCGGCTCCGGTGCGCAAGCCTTCGATTCGCGCAAGGGCCGGATGCCGCTGGAGAAGCGCGCGATCGCCCGCCGCGCCGCCCGGCTCGTCAAGCCCGGAATGGCGGTGGCTCTCTCGAGCGGCACCACCATCTGGGCGTTGGCGCAGGAACTGCGTTCCGTGCCCGAGCTCACCATCGTGACGAACTCCTTGCCGGTGGCCGACCTGTTCGCGCGCCCCGCGCGCGCTGACGAGCCCTACACGCAGACCGTCGTGCTGACAGGTGGCGTGCGTACTCCGTCCGAGGCGCTGGTCGGCCCGGTCGCGGTACGCACGCTCGAGCATCTGCACTGTGACATCGCCTTCCTCGGCGTTCACGGCATGGATATCAGCGCCGGATTCACCGCGACGAATCTCCTGGAGGCCGAAACAGATCGCGCGCTCGTCGCGGCCGGGGGAGAGGCCGTCGTGCTCGCGGACTCCGCCAAGTGGGGAATCGTCGGTCTCACCACGATCCTCGATCTGAACGACGTCGACCGGCTCGTGACGGACGACGGTCTGGCGCCGGAAGCGCGCGCGGAACTCGACGCGCGCGTACGCGAGTTGTGGGTGGTCCCCGTCGGAACCGAGATCGTCGTCGATGACGTCGACATCGATGAATTCGCACCGACACGCGCTCGTCGGTGACGTTGTACCGGTGATCCGGGTGCTCCGTGGGGGGAACTCAGCGTGCCGTGCTCGTACGGGGGATGATCGTTGCCTTCACGATCACGTGGCGCACCGGGAGGTCGACCCCGGGAGGCGTCGTGATCTGGCGCTCCAGCTCGCTCAGCGCTGTCTCGACGATCGCGTCGTTGTCCGGCGCCACGGAGGTGAGCGCGGGCACGGAGGTCCGTGCAGCGCGCACGTCGTCGATGCCGATGACCGCCACATTTGCAGGAACCCGCAGTCCCGCGTCGTGGAGTGCGGCCAGCACACCGAACGCGACGGAGTCGTTCGCGCACACGACGCCGTCCAGTGAGACGCCCAGGCCCACGAGCGTGCGCATGGCCCGGAGACCTTCGCCTGAAGTGAAGGAGTCGACCTGGGCCACGAGCGCGCCGTCCGGATCGAGTCCCAGCGTGGCGAGGGCGTCCTGGTATCCGGTGTAGCGGCGGTCCGCGGCATCCGAGGGGTGAGTGTTGCGGGGACCGATGTAGGCGATGCGCCGGCATCCGGCTGCCGCCAGATGGGCGGTCGCGTCGTAGGCGGCCGCGCGGTTGTCGATGGTGATGTGCGTGAACGGGCTCGCCTCGATGTGCTCGCCCACCAGCACCAAGGGTCCAGGTGAGGTTCGGCGCGTCAGGTCGCCCACCGTGAGAGAGCGCGGGATGTGGATCAGCCCATCGATCGGGGGGAGCCCGATTCCATTGGCGATGTTCACCTCGCGGTCGTGGTCGCCTTCGGTCTGCTGTATCAGGATCGACACTCCGCGGGCGTCCGCGCGGCGTACCAGGAGCGCGGTCAGCTCGGCGAAGTAGGGCTCCTCGAGGTCCGGCACTGCGAGCGCGATGAGACCTGTTCGCTGGCGACGCGGAAGCGGCGCGCTGCGCCGAGTCGCAGCGGGAGTTGTGGCCACTGAGGTGCTCTTTCCATCATCTTTGCGGAGCGCTGCCCAGCCCTCCGATGTTCACCGTAGCGGCTGCTTCGCTTATCGCTGCACCCGGATGGCGACCACTCGCGCCTCGCGTGCACCGTTGGTCGCCGTCACCAGGAGGCGGACGGCGGAAATGGCCCCGAGGTCCGAGGGCAGCTGGTGGATGCGGTGACGGTGACGGTTGGCCTCGATCGCGGCGATCGAGCGCCACTGCGGGACCGCGGATCCCGCAGCCGTTGACTCGCCAGCGGGAAGGACCTCGAGCCGGTAGTCGCGCACCAGCTGCGGGAGCACCTCGTCGGGGCTGCGGTGGTGGTGCAGTGTGTTGAGTTCGAGGTCGACGTCGTCGTCGAAGACGAGCCGCACCTCGTGAGCCGTGACCGGAGTCTCCCAGTCCAGCCGCAGCCACTCGCCGCGACCCGGGGTGAGTGGCGCAGACGCCCATGCGTTCGGTCCTGCGAACGGGCGCTGGTACCCGCCGACCGCGCGCGCCGGAGCATGCGCCTCGCTCTCAGGCGACACGCTGAAGACGACCGAGAGCCCCCGCAGGGGTTTGGTCGGCCACTGCACGAGCAGCCCCTCGTGACTGATCTGGACATTGCGGTCATCGTTGTCGGCACGTCGGACCACTGTCAGAACGCCCGGTGGCAGCGGGTGAGTCGTGTGCACCGTCACGTGGCGGTTGGCGCGCAGCACGATCACCGCGTTCTGCGGCCCCGTGGGGGCGAATGCCGCGGGCACGGTGATCCAGCGCGCCCCCCCGGCCGCCAGCGACACCGTCGCGGAGTGCTCGCGGTCGGCCGGTACGACGTTCTGCGGCTTGCCGGTCGAGAAGACCTCCACCGTGAGCTCGGTGTCGCACTCCGCAGCCACGTAGAGGTCGACGCTCTCGAGCCGCGGGTGGACGGGCACCACGATGCCGACATCGTGCGAGAGGGGCAGGGGAGTGCGTACCTCTGTGTCGCCGATTCCCGCACAGATGCGGCTGCGAGAGCTCGATGCTGTGACGCGGGCGCCCAGGGCGAGGTCGTCGGGGTCGGCGTTGGCGACGCCCAGCACGGAGGCGTCCCACCGCAGCAGGGTCTGGCGAAGCTCTTCTCGATGCTCCCGGTACAGCGTGCGCGGTTCGAGGTCGAGCTGGACGCAGAGCGCCGCGGCCGTGCCGGCGGCTTCGCCCATCGCGGCGCAGGTGGCCATGACGCGGGCGGCGCCGAACGCGATATGCGTGGCGGACACGTCGCGCCCGGCCATGAGCATGTTGTCGACGTTGGCCGAATACAGCGACCGGAACGGGATCTCGAAGACACCGTCTGAGAACCGCTGCAGTGCGCCCGCCCCCTCCGCGTACATCCCCTGCGAGGGGTGGAGATCGATCGACCAGCCGCCGAATGCGACGCCGTCGTCGAAGCTCGTCTGCGCCATCACGTCGCCCTGGTGAAGGGTGTAGTCGCCGACGAAGCGGCGGTACTCCCGCTTGCCCGGGACGTTGCCGATCCACTCGAGCGTGAGGTTGTCGGCGTCGAAGCGGCCGGAGTTCTTGATGTAGTCCCAGATACCGAGGATCACCGAACGCAGTTCGTCGCGGATCCGCTCGTTGTCGTGCACGATGTCGAGCTCGCCGCCCCACTCGATCCACCAGTAGTGAGCGCCGCTGTCGCCGCTGCGGATGATGCGCGAGTCCGGGATCGGCGTGGAGGTGATGTCTTTGGCGGTCTCGGGCGCCACATACTTCACCGGGTAGCCGAGATCGCGCGTATAGAAGAGCAGTGTCGAGCCCAGGAACTCGCGCACCGGCTCCTCGGGCGCCCAGTCCTCGCCGAACTCCGAGCGGCCCTCCTTGCCGAGGCGGTACCTCGCCCCGGCAAGGTGGCCGATCAGTCCGTCTCCGGTGCAATCGATGAAGAACGGGGCACGGAAGGTCGTGCGCACTTCCGCGCCCATCGTCCAGCCGACGACCGATCGGATGTGGCGCGCCTCGTCGGGTCCGATCGCGTCCACCTCCGATACGTCCGTGTTGAGGAATAGCGCGATGTTGGGCTCGCGTCTCACCGCGTCGAGCACGACATCATCCCAATAGACCGGGTTGCCCTCCGGGTTGCGGAACTGATTCTCGACGTACAGCTCACCGATGATGCCGGTCTCGCGAGCCCAGCGCTGGTTGCCGTGGGCGGTGGCCCCGCACACCCACACCCGTACCTCCGAGGACGAGTTGCCACCCAGGACCGGCCGATTGTTCACCAGGACCACCCGCCGACCTTGGCGCGCCGCCGCGACGGCGGCGCAGACACCTGCGAGGCCGCCGCCGACGATGACGATGTCTGCTTCGACGGTCTGTGTGCGCATTTGCGTATTTCCTTCTCGGGCGGCCCCCGCGTGTGGCGAGGGCGAGGTCGGTCGAGGCTGCGAAGATGCCGGGGCGTCGCGCCGGCTGCTAACCGATCAGCGTCTGAGCGATGCGGCCCGCTTCTGTCATGGCATCCTTCGGACTCTGCTGGCCGATGAGAACCGACTGCACCTTCTCTGCGATCGTCGACTCGATCTGGGCGTACTGCGTGTACTGCCAGAACGGGTTGGTGGTCGCCGTCGCCGTGATGCGCTCGCTGAAGGTCGCGCCGAACGCATCGCCGAGAACCTCCTCGGACGACAACGCTTTCTCGGTCACCGGCGGCAGCCCACGCACCTCGTGGTCGGCCAGCACGGCCGTGAGATCGGATGTCGCCCATCGCGCGAAGTCCGCCGCCGTCTCGGCGCCTTCGCCTGAGACGATGGCGATCGCGTTGCCCCACACCAATGCGCGAGGAGCATCACCCACCTCGAGCACGGGCCGCGAGACGGGGACGAGCTTGGAGGCGAGCTTCGGATCCGGCGAATCCTTGGTGACCGCGTTCCTTCCGACCGGGGCGTCGTCGTAGATCGCCGCGCGTCCCTGACAGAACAGCGAGCGTGCGTCGAACCGATCGACATCGGCTGCGATGAGGCCCTGGTCGTAGAGCGACTTGTACCACGCGACCGCCGCCACACTCGCCTCGTCGCCGATCGTGACCTCCCCGTCCTCGACGAGGGGACTGCCGAAGGTCTCCATCCAGATCAGAACGTCCTTCAGCTGCGCCGCCTTGGTCGATGCCGCATACGGGATCAGCCCGCCACCCAGGCCTTTCAGCCTCTTCAGCGCCGTCTCGTAGTCGTCGATCGTCACAGGGAAGTCGTCGCTCGGGATGTCTGCCTTGTCGAGGATCTCGGAGTTGGCGAGAAGGCCGATCGCGCCGATCGTCCAGGGAAACGCGTACTGCACGCCGTGGAACTGCGCGGCCTCCAGTGCGGCCTGCGTGTACCCGCGATCCTTCGTCACGGCAGACACGTCCTGCAGCGTGCCGAGGGCGGCCAGCGAGCCGAGCCAGGCGACGTCGACCTGTGCGGCACCCATGAACTGGCCGCCCCGGATCTGCAGCATGATCTGGTTGAAGTACTCGTTGTACGGGAACGACACCTCACCGATCGTGATGTGCTGGGCATCCGAGTAGCCCGCGAGGAGAGCCTTGATCGCGGGCGCAGAGGCTTCCTCGGTGAGCGCCCAGCTGGCGAAGTCGAAGTCGGTCGGCGTGAAGCTTCCACCGGCTGCGGCGGTCGGTGTGGTCGGAGATGTTCCGACGCCGGTGGGAGCGCATGCGGCCAGAGCGGCGCCGGCGGCGCCGATTCCGAGCAGCTGCAGGGCGCGACGACGCGTGAGAGTGGCGTTCATGAGGGTGGATTCGGACATGGAGGTTCCTCCTCTTCGAGGGTTCGGGGAACTGCGGGGTGAGACGTGAGGACCGGGCTCAGGGCTGTCAACCCTTCACCGCTCCGGCGGTCAAGCCGCCGACGAGGTAGCGCTGAAGGGCGATGAAGGCGATGGCGACAGGCAGCGAGGTCACGATGGACGCGGCCATGAGTTCTGGCCACGCGGTCGATGCCTCGCCGATGAAGGTGTTGACGAGGCCGGGCGGAAGGGTCTGCTTGTCGGGACCGGCCAGCGTCAGCGCGAAGATGAGGTCGTTCCAGCCGCGGACGAATGCGAACAGCCCCGCGGCCACGAGCCCGGGAGCCGACAGCGGCAGGACGATCGAGTGAATGGTGCGCAGGCGGGAGGCGCCGTCGACGCGTGCCGCCTCGATGAGCTCATCCGGGATGGTGTCGAAGAAGCCCTTAAGCATCCAGACGCACAGCGGCAGGGTGAAGGTCGTGAACGACAGCACGAGAGCGGTGTACGTGTTCAGGAGCCCGTACGCCGCGAACACCGTGTACAGCGTGACGAGCAGCAGGGCCTGGGGGAACATCTGCGAGGCCAGCACGAAGTACATGAGGGCGCGTCGGCCGCGGTAGCGGAACTTGGAGAACGAGTACCCCATGTACGCCGACACGAGAACGGAGAGCACGGCCGTGATGGCCGACACGATCACGCTGTTGCGCAGATAGATGAAGAGGTCGGGGTCGGCGAAGAGCTTGGCGTAGGCCTCGAGTGTGATCTCGCTGGGGATGAGGCGAGGAGGATACGCGAACACCTGCGTCGCCGGGGTCAGTGAGGTCGCCACGAGCCAATAGACCGGTAGCAGTGCGAACCCACCGAGCACGACGACAGTGATCCATGCCGAGATCCGCACACCCGGTCGCTCCGCGCGAAGTGCTCGTGTCCGGCGACGCCGACCGCGCTGACCCCCGACGACCTGGTCGATCATGACCTCGGCAGGCATCGGCGTCACGGGCCCCGCAGCCAACTGTGTCGCAGCCTTCATCGGTTCTCTCCCTTCTCCGTGAAGCGGACGTAGACGACGACGAGCACCATGAGCAGCAGCATCCATAGCAGGCCGATGGCGCCGGCACGCCCCAGATCGAACCCGTGGAAGGCCGTCTCGTATACGGCGGTCGCGAAGGTCTGGGTGCTGCCGGCGGGCCCACCGCCGGTGAGCACGTAGATGATCTCGAAATGCTGGAAGTTCCAGATGAACTCCAGCAGCAGCACGAGGCTGATGATCCCCTTCATATGCGGGACCGTGACCGCCGAGAAGCGACGGACCGTTCCCGCTCCGTCCATCTCCGCTGCCTCGTGGAGCTCGCGGGGCACGGTCTGAAGGCCGGCGAGAAGCATCACCATCATCCAGGGGAACGATTGCCAAGTCTTGGCGAGAATGACGGCCCCCATCGCCGTGGCCGGCTGAGCAAGCCAGGCCTGCGGTTCGTCGATGACCCCGATCGACTGGAGGGCGGCATTCATCACGCCGTAGTTGGCGTTGAAGATCCACATCCACAGGAACGAGACCACGACGCCGGGCACGAGCCACGGGATCAGCATCAGACCGCGCATGACCTTTGCGCCGCGGATGCGAGTGTTCAGGGCGAGCGCGAGGGCAAAACCGATCACGAACGGCAGCACGGTCGCGCCGACCGTGAACACGAGGGTCTGCGCGAGGAGCTGCGGGAACTCGCCCCCCAGCACGTCGATGACATTCGCGAGGCCGACGAATTCCCGGCCAGGCAGGACCAGGCTCTGCTCGAAGAAGGCCGTGGCGAGTGCAGTGATGAGCGGGTAGACGACCACCAACGCCAGGAGCACGAGACCAGGGCTCAGCAGAAGGAAGGCGAACTGTCCATCGGAGAGGCGTGGTCTGTGACTATTTGACAACTTATGTGAAGTAGTTGAGAGTTGTGGCAACGATTCATCCCTCAGTATCGGCGCGCCCGGGTCGAGATCCGGCCGTCATTCTGGCCGCAAGGCTGCTCATCAGCTTGGGGTGAGGCTCGCCACAGGTCAACTGATCGAGATCACAAGAGCATTACAAGATGAGATGTTCTGAGATGTTGTGTTCGATACGCTGTGAAGTAGGCTGCATTGCAATGACTGCATAACTCGCAATATGGATGGCGCTTGCACATGGCGGTGCCTAGAGTTATCGTCGAAGAAACGAGCAACGGAGTGCATGAACAATGACCGAACCCAATGTGGTGTTCATCCTGTGTGACCAGCTGCGAGCCGACTTCCTCGGCAGCTACGGTGCCGACTTCGCGCCGACTCCTCATATGGATCGCATCGCCGAGGAGGGCATCCGTTACGAGAACGCCATCTCGGCCTATCCCGTCTGTGTTCCGGCGCGCACCGCGCTCTTGACGGGAATGGACGCGATCAAGACCGGCGTCACCGACAACCTCCGCGGGCTCCGTCCGGACTATCGCGACCTCGGGATGCGTACCTGGCCCGAGCTGCTCGCCGAGCGCGGCTACCTCACGGCAGCCATCGGCAAGATGCACTTCTATCCGTGGGACGCGTCCTGGGGATTCGGCTACCGCGTCATCGCCGAAGACAAGCGCTGGCTGAATGTTCATGATGATCACGATCACGCGCTCCGCAAGGCGGGCTATCGCAAGCGACACGGTGACGAGTTCGAGGGCTATCACGAGCACAAGGGCGCCGTCGTCAACGACACCCCGCGCGAGCTGACGCCCGACGGCTTCGTCGGCGACGCCGCAGTCGAGTTCATCGAGACCTACGCCGGCGACGGCCCCTTCGCGCTCATGGTCGGATTCCCCGGCCCGCACTGTCAGTACGATCCTCACCCTGACACCTTGGAGCGCGTGGACGCCGGCAAAGTCCCGCACGCCGTCCCCGCCGTACCTGAGAACACCGGAGTTCTTCGTCAGAAGAACATCGAGGGCAATCTGCGTGCGTGGAACCGGGTCGACTACACCGACTTCCCTGAGGAGTCGAAAGACAGGATCCGCGCCCACTATGCAGCGCTCGTCGCCCAGATCGATGACGAGATCGGGCGGGTCGTCGCCGCCCTCGAGCAGGCGGGCGTCGCCGAGAACACCGTCATCATCCTCTCGAGCGATCATGGCGACCTGCTCGGCGATCACGACATGATCGGGAAGGGCATGTACTTCGAGGGTGCTATCCGAGTTCCCATCCTCGTGAAGATCCCCGGCGGTCCGCGGCACCGCGTGGAGCCCCAACTCGTCGAACTCCACGACATCACGGCGACGATCCTCGAGCAGGCGGGGTGCGCTGTGCCCAGCTACATGGACAGCGTCCCCTTGCCCGCGACCACCACCGCGGACGGCGGGCGCGAGGTGATCTTCGGAATGCTCACGGGCGGTTGGATGGCATACGACGGTCGCTGGAAACTGCACAAGTACGCCACGGGTGAGATTCTCCTGTTCGACCTTGAGAACGATCCGTTCGAACAGCGAAATCTCGTGCGCGATCCAGCCCACCTCGAGGTGTTCCTCCGCCTCGATCAGGCCCTGACCGTCGAGGTCCTCGATTCGCTCAAGGTCCTCACCGATGACCGCGCCGTGCCCGTCGGCTGGAGCGTCGACGCGTTCGGGCGCCGCGGCTGGGAGCGGCCATACCCCAATCCGCTGACCGCCTGAGCCCCGCGCGGGGCCCCGGAGATGCAAAGGAGCATCGCATGAAGAGAACGAGTCTGGCGGGCGCGCTCGCGCTCGCCGCCGTCACCGCCGCCGTCCTCGTGCCGGCATCCGCCACCGCCGGGACGGCGTCGTTGGATGTGGTGCCGTACGACATGGACGCGTCGAACCTCGCTGGGTGGTGGACGCCGCTGGAGACGTACGTCGGGGCGACCGAGAACACCTATATGGCGTTCAACACCCCCGCCGGAACGGGCACGCATCACGTGTCCGTCGCTGAGCGCATCACCTCCAGCGGTGTCGTCACCTGGGCCGAACATCGATTGCTCGATGGCGGCGTTCCCGCCGAGTTCGACAACGACCTGGGACACGCCCAGCCTTCGGTCGCACGCGATGGGAACGGCGAGCTCCACGTGTTCGCAGGGATGCATACGGATCCGTGGAAGTACTACCGATCCAATGGGCTCGGAGACCTCGAGAACGAATCGGCAGAAATGCCGGACCAGGACACGAAGGTCACCTATCCCGTTCTCGCGACCGCACCGAACGGTGACGTCTACCTCGCGGCGCGCGTCGACCGACTCGACTCTGCAGGCAACGTCGTTTCACGGCCGGGCAGGCTGTACCAATGGGACGTCTCGTCGCAGCAATGGAATTCGGTCGGAATCTTCGCCGAGGAGTCGGGCAAGGCGGTCTACCCCGACGACATTCAAGTCGATGCGAGCGGGAACGTGCACCTCGTGTACAGCTGGTCGCGATTCCCCAGCTCCGGCTACCGGCATGCGCTGAGCTACATCGTCTACAAGCCCGGCACCAGCACCTTCGAAGACAGCGGCGGCGCCACCATGACGCTTCCCACGACGCCGTCCACATCGGACGTGATCCAGACGCTCTCGGGCACCGAGGATTACGCCCTCGACGATCTCGGGGTCCAGACGGCCAAACTCACCCTGGACGGTTCGGACCCGAAGGTCGCCTACCGGTACCGCAGTCCTGATTCGGGCAGCATCTTCGAGGTCCGCTTCGCTGAGAACACCGGCAGCTCGTGGCTGAGCGACATCGTGCACTCCGGCACGCAGACGCGAGCCACCGTCGATGTGACCTGGCATCCCACAGAGGGGGCTCGCGTGTACTACGTGGTGAACTCGGGTACCGATCGCGCGTTCGTCGCGACTGACACCGGAGCCGCCTGGGCGTCCCACTCCGTCGCCGACGGTCTGCCGATCGAACGCATCGCCGTAGAGCGCACCGCCGCGAACAAGGACATTCTGTACCTGGTCGATGTGGCCAATGGTGACCTCATCTACGGGCGCCACTAGTCGTCAGCAACACGATGCGGGGCCGGGTCGCATGGCGGCCCGGCCCCGCCTCATCCATATGGTGGATGAGGATGGCATATTGAGATACCCTATGTGTCAAGTGAACCTGGAGGTAGCCCGTGACCACCGCCGATCGATCCGTCCCGGGAACGCAGAGCATAGACCGCGCTCTCAGCCTGCTGAGCGCGTTCAGCCCCGAGCGGCCACGCCAGCGTGTCGCCGACCTCGTGGCTGCCACGGGTCTCGGGCAGTCCACGGTCTCGAGGATGGTCTCGGCGATGACGGCACTCGGCTTCCTCCGTCACCATCCGCAGACCGGGATGTACTCGCTGGGGGCGGAGGTGGTGAACCTCGCCGGGATCATGCTCAACGACCACCCGGTCCATTCGGCCGCACGCCAGGTCGCACAGTCCCTCGCGGCACGACTGGGCACCGGCGTCAACGTGGCCGAACGCGCTGACGCGCATCTGTCGTACCTGTGCAACTTCGAGGGTGCTGATGCGCCGCGCAACTCCACTCTCATCGGTCGTGGCGGCCCGTTGCACGCTACTGCCATGGGAAAGGCCCTGCTCATCGGCAAGAGCAAGGCGGAGATCACCGCGATCCTCGGAAGCGAGTTCGACCGGTACACGGTCCACACGATCACGGACGTCGACGCGCTTGCCGAAGAGGTCGCTCGCGTGGCAGAGCGAGGCTATGCCACCGAGAATGAGGAGCTCGCCCTTCGTCGCGCGTGCATCGCGGCGCCGATTCGCGATCGGTCAGGCGAGGTCGTCGCTGCTGTGTCCATTTCGGGTCCCCTCTCCGTTCTGCGGATGAACGAGCGCGAGGAGGAGCTGGCGATGATCCTCATCGAGCAGGCCGACCTGATCTCCACGGCTCTGGGCTACGTGGCCCGTGTCGCTGTCCGCGCGTAGCGCATCGCAACGAGCGAGGCGCCGAGCAGGGGCCCGCTGATTCCGAACGCGAGCACGGCCGCAGGAGAGTAGGCGACCCCGAGCACGAGAGCGGCGGCGGATGCAGCGCTCACGAGTGCCGCGGCGATCGGAACCCGAGCGAGCATCACCAGCCCGGCGCGCCAGCCCACGAGCGCGGAAGGGTCGCCGCTGAGCCGCGCGGCCGCGGGCAGGAGCAGCAGCCACGTCGCATACGCGAACGCGAAGATGGCCGCGGGCGCCGCGAGGAAAGTGCCGCGGGCAAGCCACAGGCAAAGAGCGACGAGTGCGCCGTGCGCGAGCGGGACTCCCAACCGCAGCTGCGACGACCAGAACTCGCCGCGCCAGAGCCGCCAGCTCGCGCGCCACTCGAATGCCGCATCCGGGTGCGCGAGGTACTTCGCGAGCTGTGCGGCGAGCACGTTGGTCGCGGGCGCGATTCCCAGCACGATTCCGCCGGCCAGGCAGTGGCAGAGCCAGCCGAGCTGCAGCAGAAAGAGACGGGGCACCCAGGGCACCGCCGCCCGCAGCCGCCCCGGCCAGCCCGTCATCCGCGTCGTCCGTCTCCGAAGGCATTCGCCCCATCGGCGAGTTCCGCGACGAACGAGTCGCGCGTCATCGCCGCAGCGGAGGTGATCGAGAGGCCGCCGTCGACGGGAAGGACGACCCCCGTGATGCCGGCGGCAAGCGGCGAGGCGAGGAAGGCGATCGTGTCAGCCACCTCCCTGGCAGAGACCGTGCGGCCCATCGGGTAACCGGCGTGCGTGCCGGCCGGTCCGTCGACCGCGCTGGGCGCGACCGCGTTCACCCGGATTCCGCGCGGAGCGCTGTCGAGCGCGGACTGCCGCACGAGCGCATTGATCGCGCCCTTGGATGCCGCGTAGGCCGCGCTCGCGGGATGGGCGAGATCCGCGTTGACCGACGAGATCGCGACGACCGCGCCGCCTCGACGGAGCACTTGGAGGGACCGCCGCAGCGTGTGGAACGTCGTATCGAGGGTTCCCGTCATCACGGCTCGCCAGGTCTCATCGGTCGTGTCCCACACGCGGCCTCTTCGCTGAACGGCAGCGCCGACCACCACGCAATCGAGTCCACCCAGGATGGCGGCAGCGTCGTCCACTGCCGCCTCTGCGGCCTCCGCCTGGCTCATGTCCGCCACGACGTGCGAAACGAGAGAGGGCGCTGTCGAGCCCGTTCGGTGGTCGATCCCCACGACGCGCGCGCCATGGTGGCTGAGTCGGTCGGCGATCTCCAGTCCCAGCGGGGAAAGTGATCCGACGAGTATTACGCGCGCACCGGCGAGCATTCGGCCACCTCTGTCACGTCCGACAGGACGGAGTCGAACACGTCGATCGTAGCGAGTCGCATCGCATCGCTGATCGGGCGTGCGGGTGCTCGCACCGCGGCGGACTCGATGATGCCGCGGTGGACGAGGATCTCCTTGTGCACCGCATAGGCGATGCCCGGCTGAAGCCCCCACACGAGGAGAGGAAGGAGGCGGCCATAGATCTCGCGGGCGCGGGTGTGGTCGCCAGCGGCCAGGCGGTCCAGCACGGGCACCAGAAGGTCGCTGAACTCGCAGGCAGGCATGGTGCCCACCGAGCCCAGGGCATACTCGTCCACCACGAACTGCGCGTTCATTCCGCCGATCATGAGCGTGCCGGTGAGCTCGGCGACGGGCCAGAGCGCCTCGAACTTGACGAGCGTCGGCGGCGATTCGATCTTGACGCTCACGACCGCATCCGAGAGGCACACTTTCGAGAGAGTATCCGCGCTCATCTCCAGCCCCGTCGCGCCGGGGGCATCCTGCACCATCACAGAGACCCCCAGCGAGTCCGCGCGGTCGGCGACCATGCCGAAGAAGTCGACGACCTGGGCGGGACTCGGTTTGACCATGTGCGGAGGCATGACCATCGCGGTGCGGGCGCCGCCGTCCGCGATCGCCTCCAGCTGCTCGAGAGCGGGGCCTACCCCGGGTGCGGATACCCCAGCCACAACGTGCATGTCCGGCGACACGCTCCGCAGTGTCGCGAGGATCTCCGCACGGTCGTCGGTCGTCAACGTGAAGCCCTCGCTCGCCATTCCGAAGACCGCAACGGCATCTACGCCGCATCGCTCTTCGAACGCCACGAGCCGGGCAAGGCTCGGTGCGTCAAGTGTTCCATCGTCATGGAATGGTGTTGCCAGGACGGGGATCAGGCCGGTGGCGGTGGGGCGCGTCATGGATGCTCCGTTGCTGAATCTAGAGATGATGGGATCAAAAAACGAACATAGCAACCATATGGTGGATATGAAACCCATCAGCGTGTTAGCATGCAGGGGACATCAGTCCACGACAGAGAGGTTGTGCAATGAGGCAAGGACACAGCATCGGGCGCGGCATCGCCGCAGGCCTGGTCGCGGCGGGGGTGGGGCTCTTGCTCTCCGGCTGCAGCCTGTTCGGCGCGCCGGCCGCCGAGCCCGAGGCCGGCGACGACGCGGAGTTGACGGTCGCTCTGGTTCCCGATCCGCCCGGGGCGAGCGAGTTCTACCGTGAGCAGTTCGACGCGTTCGAGGAAGCGAACCCTGGAATCACGATCAACGTCATCGAGAACCCCGCCGCGCAGCACGTCAACGCTGTCGAGCTGATGTTCCAGCAGGACGAGGCGCCTGACGTGTTCCGGGCCCAGGGAGCTGCGACACTCGATCTGTTCCACGAGCGTGGATGGGTCGCTTCCTTGGATGACCTCGTCACGGACGAGTTCATCGCCCGGTTCCCGGAGGGATCCATGGAGCCCGCGACATCCGGCCTGCATCGAGACGGTGAACTCGTGAGCGTCCCGCTGACGTGGGGGGACTGGGGGTTGACTCAACCCCTCATCTACAACGCCGAGATCCTCGCTGAGTACGGCTACGACGGCCCGCCCGAGACCTGGTCGGAGCTGGAGGAGATGGCGCGCACGATCACCGAGGGCGGCGGCGGCCAGGTGTACGGGTTCGTGCCCACCGCCACCGACGGGCTCGGCCTCTACGCCTTCGCCAACACGGCGAGCCCCGCGTCGGTGGTCAATGGGATCGACCTCACGAAGGGCGGGCCGCTGTACGAAGACGACGAGATCGTCGAGCTCGTCGACTCCTGGCGGCAGATGCAGGTCGACGGTGTGTTCGAGCCCGGCTGGGAGAGCTTCGACCAAGCGAAGACGTTCACCGAGTTCGCCGCCGGTCGCGTCGCGATGTACCCCGGTGCTGCGTGGCACGTCGCCGAGATCCGCAAGCTCTCACCCGAGATCGAGATGGAGCTCGCCGCCATCCCCACGCCCGATTCCGGTCGCGACGGCTACGTACCTCGCCTTTCGGCCTTCCAGCCGATCTGGAGCATGTCGTCGACGACCGATCACCCTGAGGCAGCCCTCAAGCTGATGGACTTCCTCTCCTCCGTCGAGTTCTACGCCGCCTACTACGAGAAGTTCGGCACGCTCACCGCATCGCCGAGCGCGTGGGAGGAGGAGGCCTCCGAGAACCCCGATCAGGCCGCACTCCTGGAGGTCTCTCCCGAACTGATCCGCACCGCACCGAACCCGCAGCTCCAGGACAACGGCGGCGCGCAGTTCTGGGCGGCGTCGGGAAGCGACGCGAACCTCTCCTGGTCGGCCGCGGCTCTGCAGTCCATCATCGGGAATGTGGACTACGCGCCGCTCGCCGCTCAGCTCACCGCATCGATGGAGGCGCTGATCACGGAGTCCGAAGGCACGGAACCGGATGTGAGAGATGCCATCACATTCCCCGACTGGGACCCGCTCGAGGACTACGTGCCGTAGTCGGCTGCCCACAGCAATCCCGTGGCCCGCGCGCAGCTTCGAACGCGCGCGGGCCTGGACCAAGAGGACCCGAATGACAAGCACGACTGCACGACACCGCGAACGTCGTAAGGCGACGATCTGGGGCTATGTGTTCATCCTTCCCCTGCTCGTACTCTTTGTGGGGTTCACGATCTGGCCGATCCTTGCCAGCTGGGGCTACTCCTTCTTCGACTGGAACGGAGTCGGCGCGCCGCAGGACTGGGTCGGGTTGGACAACTTCGTCGAAGCGCTCACCGCACCCGCCTTCTGGAACGCCTTCACCAACTCGTTCCTCTTCTCCCTCGCGGCCCTGCTGATCGAGCTGCCACTCGCGCTCGTGCTGGCAGTCATCCTGAACAACCAGTTGCTGCGCATGCGCAATCTCTACCGTCTTGCGTTCTTCCTGCCCGTGGTCGCCACCACCGCGATCGTCGGCATGGTCATGGCCGTGCTCTTCGCTCCCGTCGGTGGCGTCGTCAACGAAGCTCTCCTCGGCCTGGGGCTCGTCGAGCGGCCGGTCAACTTCCTCGGCAACCCCGACCTCGCGCTGCCCACCGTCATCGCGGTGGACATCTGGAAGGGCTTCGGAATCACTCTGATCTACTGGTTGGCCGCGTTGCAGACCGTCCCCAAGGATCTCATCGAGGCGGCTCGGATCGATGGCGCCAACGCGTTCCAGCAACTGCGATACGTCACCGTCCCCGTCCTCATCCCCATCGCCGCCGTCATCCTCCTGCTCACGTTCCAGCGCAGCCTGAACACCTTCGACCTCGTGCAGGTCATGACCGGGGGAGGGCCCATCTTCTCCACCGACGTGATCTCCACGTACATTTACCGATACGCGTTCGATCCCGGGGCAGCGGCACCGCGCTACGGCTTCGCGTGCGCAGTCGGTGTGATCTTCGGCTTGTGCACGCTGGTCCTCACCCTGCTTCAGGCACCCTTCCTCAACGCCGGAATCAGGAGGAACGCCGCATGACCGCTTCACTGACGCCGAGCATCGCCGACAGCGAACCCGCCGCAACGGGAGCCCCCATGATCCCCAAGACGCTGCCGAGCCCACGCACGGGGCGCGCCCGTGGGGAGCGTCGGCGGGTGCGATGGTGGCATCTGCTTCTCGCGCCCATCGCCTTCATCTGGGTGTATCCGTTCCTGTGGATGGTCACCGCCGCCTTCAAGTCGCAACGGGAGATGCTCCTGGGCGGTATCGGTCTCTGGCCCACCGAGTTCACACTCGACAACTTCGTGCGAGCGTGGACCGTCGGCCGGTTCGGCGAGTACACCCTGAACACCCTCGTCTTCTCGGCGGCCGTCGTGTTCATCGTCGTGGCGGTGTCGTCGCTCGCAGGATACGCACTGTCCGACCCGCACCTCGTGGGGCGCAAGGTGATCATGGGCGTCCTGATCGCCGCCATGTTCATCCCGCACGGGTACACGATCATCCCGGTGTTCCAGTTGGTCACCGCCCTGGGGCTGCAGAATGGGCTGATCGGTGCCGCGCTCGCCCAGGCATCCGGACTCGCCGTTCCCGTCCTTCTCTACGTCGGATTCTTCTCCGGTCTGCCGAAAGAGCTCCATGAGGCGGCTCGGATCGATGGGGCAGGCTACCTGCGCCGGTTCTACTCCGTCGCCCTTCCACTCGCCAAGCCGGTCACCGGCACCGTCGTGCTCCTGAATTTCATCGGCGCCTGGAACGCCTTCTTCATCCCGCTCGTCTTCACTCTGGGCCGTCCGGATCTGCGCACCCTCGGCGTCGGGATGTACAACTTCTTCGGCACGGACACCACAGACTGGACAGGTCTCGCCGCCGGCGCGTCGATCGCGATCATCCCGATCGTCATCGTGTTCCTCTTCCTCCAGCGCACATTCGTCGAGGGGGTCGCGGGTGCGGTCAAGAGCTGAGCCGATCAGTGACCGGTTCGGTCAAGCCGAGTCTCCCCGGATCGACCCCCGCTCGGGTGAACTGCTCTGGATCGATCTGATCTCGGGCTGTTTTCACACCGGTCGCTTCGCGGATGGAGCGGTGATCACCACGCGGTCGGTTCGAGTCGGCCCTCATATCGGTGCCGCCGCCCCGCTCGTCGAGCACGGCGCAGGCTGGATCGTCGCCGCCGGTCGAGATCTGGTGCATGTCACGGACGAAGGATGCCTCTCACCTCTCGTGGCCGGAATCACACCGGATGCCACCCGCACCCTCAACGACGGCGTCTGCGCCCCGGACGGATCGTTCTGGGTCGGCTCGCAGACGCATCCCCGCCGACCGGCAGGCGCGCTGTACCGAATCGATCCATCCCTGTCCGTCACGCGAGTTCTGGACGCGGTGACGGTCTCCAACGGCATCGTCTTCGACGCGACGGGCGAGACGATGTACTACGTCGACACGCTGCCGCACCGGCGGCTCGAGCGCTTCGCCGTGCACGCCGGCGGTCTCTCCGGGCGTGTCACCGTGTCGGAGTGCTCCGGCGGCAACCCTGACGGGATCGCCCTCGACGACGACGGCGATGTCTGGGTGGCGATGTGGGATGCCGCGGAAGTACGTCGCCTCACGAGCGACGGGCATACCGCGCAGATCGTGCCGCTGCCCGTGAGCAGACCGACGGCGGTCGCCCTGTGGGAGGGCGCCCTTCTCGTCACGACCGCCCGCGTGCCGGGTGAGGAGCTCGCGGGCAGGATCCTCGCCGTGGACGTCGGGCGCAGCGCCGCGCCCACTCCCGCTTTCGCGGCGACGATCGCCGGCGGCGCCGGCGTTGAAGGGACGAACACGTGACCACGACAATCCGTTCCGTCGAGACATTCCGCTTGCGGGTGCCACGCGACGACGGCGCGCCGACGGAACGCTTTCGAGCTGCGCCCCGTGTGCGCAGCATCTATCCCACCGCAGACGAACTCCTGCTCGTGCGCATCGCCACCGATGATCACGTCGGATGGGGCGAGGCTCTCGCCCCCGCTTCCCCCGAGGCGCCGGGTGCTCTCATCGACGAGGTGTTCGCGCCGTTCCTGGTGGGCGTCGACATCGCCGCCGGCGCTCGGCCGCTGACGCGCCGGTTGCAGCAGACGGGGCGTGAGCGTGGACACCTGTCGGGCATCCAGGCCGACGCGATCGCCGCAGTGGACATCGCGCTGTGGGACCTGTTCGGCCAGGTGACCGCGTTGCCCGTGAAGACACTGCTCGGTGGGGCGAACGTCGACGCCGTTCCCGTCTACATGAGCGAAGTGAACGGCGCCTCGGCGCACGCCAAGGCGGCAACTGCCGCGTTGCTCTACGAGCGAGGGATGGAACGGTTCAAAGTCCATCTCGTCGGACCGCCGGAGATCGCGCTCGCCGAGTACGACGTCGTACGCTCCGAAGTCGGAACGTCGCGCCTCGCCTTGGATGCGCACTGGGTGCACGGCGCAGGGGATGCCCGCCGGCTCGCGCGCGGACTCGACGAACGGGGCGCCTGGTTCCTCGAGGCTCCCCTCGCGCCCGAGGACGTCGACGGGCATGTGCGTCTTGCGGCCTACAGCGGCACGTCGATCGCGATAGGTGAGGCGATGCGGCACCGCTTCGAGTTCGCGCAGTGGGCGGGTGCGGGAGCGATGGCCATCGCCCAACCCGACCTCGGGCGCACGGGCATCACGGAGGCGATCTCCATCGCCACCATCATGGGCGCCCACCATATTCCCCTCGCGCCACATCATTCGATGGCGTCCGGCATCGCCTATGCAGCGGCTCTTCACGTGTCGGCGGCGGTCGATGATCTGCTGGCGGTCGAGTGGGGTCCGCGTATCGCCGAGAGGTCGGACTCCTTCCTCGATGTCGCGTTCCTCGAGCCGATCGGGACGTCCGGAGCCTGGATCGAGGGCGGAGTCGTCGCGGTTCCTGCAGGCGCCGGGCTCGGCATCCACGTCGACGAAGAGGCGGTCCGCAGGCTCGCCGCAGGATGAGTTCTCGGCCTCGGAGATGAGACCCCCTCTCAGAGGAGGGGGACTCGTCGTGCACGCACGCAATTAACAGATGGTTCTTGTATCCAATATCTGGATGCGATATCGTCATCACGACGCAATGATGCTCAGAATGGAGTCGCTCATGAAGTTTCGCATGCTTCTGGCTGCCGCAGCCGCCGCGACAGTCGCTATCGGCCTGATGGCCGCGCCGCCCGCGATCGCGGACGTACCGCCGGGTGAATCGCTGCAGATCGAACAGGTCCCCGGCGCCGTGGATCAATCGAACCGGGCCGGGTGGTGGCATCCGATCGCCGAATACGACGGTTCCACCTACTTCGCGTACGACGCTCCAGCAGCGACGGATCGGCGCCATCAGGTCGTGCTCGCAAAACGAGACGCGCTGGGGGCGTGGACCTCCGCGTGTCTCCCGTCGCCGGAGGGCGGCTGCGTCGAGTACCTGGACGACAACGGGCACAGCCAGCCCTCGATCGCGATCGACGGCGACGGGTATGTGCACGCCTTCGTCTCGATGCACAACAGCGGCTGGCAGTACTACCGCTCGCAGGAGCCGGGTGGCATCGCGATGGTCGACGCATCGGGCGCGATGCCCGATCAGGCGAGCGTGTTCACGTACCCGGTGCCGGCAACGGCGCCCAATGGCGATATCTACCTGCTGATCCGAGCGAATCCCGGCGAGCGGTACATGGGCAACCTCTACCGCTACGAGCTGGCGTCATCCGCATGGACGCGGGTGGCGACCGTGGCAGACCAGGAGGGCTTCACCCCGTACCCTGACGATCTCCAGGTGGACGCGAACGGACGGGTTCACCTGCTCTGGGAGTGGACCCATGTGCCGGGTGCATCCGGTGACCGCTACGACGGGACATACCTCGTCTACGACCCTGCTGCCGGCACGTTCGAGGATGTCAGCGGTGGTGAGGTGACGCTTCCGGCCACGACGACGTCCGCTCGATACGAATCCCGTCCGGGGATCATCCAGACCGCCCGGATGACGCTTGCTGACGATGGTTCGCTGTCAGGCGTGGCCTACCGCTACAACGACACCGGCCAGTTCGGCGTGCTGTGGGCGGAGTGGGACGGCGCCCAGTGGGTTCGCGAGACCTTGTTGGAGCCGACCACGGTCACCGCGTCCCTCGGGGCCACGGAAGCCGGTGGCATCACACGAGTGTTCTTCAATCAGGAGACGACGGACTGCCGCGATCTGGACATCCACTGGCGTGGAGGACTCACGGTGGTCGAGCGTCGCGGCGACGGCGACTGGGAGACGTACTGGCTCGGGGGAGAACGCAACACGGCGCAGATGGCTGCCTACATGCGCCCCGACGGCACCGACGTGCTGTACCTGAGTTCGTGGCTCGACTCGCCCATCGACCACCCCGCGCTCTACTTCGCGACACTTGACCGCGAGGGTGAGATCGTCCCCGCCGCGCCGGGCAGCGGCGTGATCCCGGACAGTGGCGACCTGCTCGCCGGTGCCACCGTGACGGCGAGCAGCACTCGGACGCCGACACATGCGGAATGCGTGGCGGATGGCAACTATTGGGGGGAGAACAGTCGCTGGGTGTCGGCGGAAGGCGACGCGGCTCCCACCCTCACGCTGACGGTGGACGCCCCGCAGTCGATGTCCGAGTTCCGCGTCTACAGCGGCACTCGCGGCGAGAACATCGTCACCGACTTCACCGTTCGGGTGCGCAGCGGGGGAGTCTGGACGACCGTGGCTTCTGTCAAAGGCAGCCCGATCAGTCCGGCGGTCGTCGTCCTCGACCAGCCCGTGACCGGGGACGCCGTGCGCATCGTCTTTCCCCGCGGGACGACCCGCATCTACGAGATCGAAGCGTATGCGCAAGCCACCTCATCGGCGCTCATCGCGTACGGGGCGAGTTCCACCCCGCCTTTCATCGAGAATCCGGGCGGTGCCAGCGACACGACGTTCACGGTGTACAACCGCAGCGCGAGCGCACGGACGGGGGAGCTCTCCATCCTGTCTCCGCAGGGCTGGACGATCACCCCTGCGACACAGCCGTACAGCATCCCGGCCGGAGGGAAGCAGACTGTCACGTTCACGACCACCGCCCCCGCCGACGGCACGTTCGCGGCCGTGGAGCTGAACGTCGTCGACGCTGAGGAGGGAGAGCTTCTGGCCATTCCGATCGAGTTGCGTGACGGCATCCTCCACGCGACCGACGGTGCGCCCTGGTACACAGAGACGGGCGCATGGCTGGACAGCAGCCTGGTCGGATTCCACGACACACGCTCGCGCTACGCTCAAGCACAGTCGTGCGCCACGGCGACATGGACCCCGACGCTGCCGGCGAGCGGTGTGTACACCGTCTCGGTCTTCGCGACGACGAACTCGCAGAGTGCGACCCAAGCGGTCTACACGGTCGCTCACGCGAACGGCGTGACCCCGATCGCCGTCGATCAAGCTGCGGTGAGCGGTGAATGGATCACACTCGGCACCTTCGAGTTCGACGATACCGCGAGCGCATCGGTAACCCTCTCCGCATACGGCACCGGATATCACCGTGCGGGATCGGTGTTCTTCGAAGAGGGCGGCGAGCTCACCGCACGCCCGGCCTTCCCGGAGATCGACTCGCCCTGCGCGGGCGTGCCGGAGCCCTACACCCCGGTCGAGGTATGCGAGGACTTCGATCGCACGGACCTCACGTGGAACTGGAACCAGGAGGTCGTCGTCACGAAGGGCGAGGTGACCGTCACCAAGCCGGCGGGGGGCCACGACGCCCTCCTTGTGAACACCGGAACCTTGACGGACACCTCAGCCACGGCCCTGTCCAACGGCGCGTGGGCGGCTGCGGAGCTTCCGGGACCTCTCTCAGGCACCTATGGCTCGAACATTCAAGCGCTGACCGTGTGTGGCTGGACGAGATGAACCGACCGCTGGTCGAACAGCCCAGTGCTGCTCGACCAGCGGCTCGGTCGCCAAGACAGTGATTCATACAACGACTGGAAACTCGTACCGTGACAGGTCCCGTTCTTACTCCCGACGTTCTGTGCATAGGGGAGTCGATGCTGCTCGTGGCGCCCACCGTGCCGACTCCGCTCGCGCTCGGGGCGACACTGACCTTGCACGTTGCCGGCGCCGAGTCGAACGTCGCCATGGATCTTGCCGCGCTTGGCTTCTCCTCCGCGTGGGCGAGTCTGATCGGGCCCGATCGATTCGGCGAGATCTTGCGGGACCACATCGCCTCTTCGGGCGTGGACGTCTCGCTGGTCGGCGTGGGGACGGGCCGCACGGGCGTGTTCTTCAAGGATCCGGGCGGGGACGCGACGAGCGTCATCTATTTCCGGGACGGGTCCGCGGCGAGTCTCATGGGAGTGGAGCAGGCGAGGTCGTGGGCCCAGGCATCGCGACCTCGTGTCGTGCACGTCTCGGGCATCACGTCGCAACTCGGTCCGGGCCCCCGCGCGCTCGTCGACTCGGTGGTGGTGCAGCGCGCGTTCGCTGATGCAGTGGTGAGCTTCGACGTCAACTATCGCTCCTCCCTGGCGGGAAGCGACACCGCCGATCAGCTGCTCGCACTCGCGCGGCAGTCCGATGTCGTCTTCGTCGGCGCCGACGAGGCTCGCGCCGTGTGGGGCGTCGAGAAAGCAGGTCTCGCAGACCTCTTCTCGATAGGCGAGGCCGGCCCGAGCCACCTCATCGTGAAGGATGCTGACCTCGATGCGACGGAGATCACGACCAGCGACACCGTGGTGGTGCCCGCGCTCTCGATAGACGTGCTCGAGCCTGTGGGTGCAGGGGACGCGTTCGCCTCAGGATGGCTCGGCGGCTTCCTGGACTCGGCCGACGCAGGCGAACGGCTCACCCGCGGGCACGCTGCGGCGGCGGTCGCGCTGAGGTCGATGTCAGACACCATCACTCCCGACCTGATCGAGTCCTCAGGAGCGACACTGCGATGAGCGACTTCTTCGAGGAGATGACTTCACGCGCGCCGGTCGTGGTCATCCTGCGCCGCGAGTCCCCGGACCGCACCGTCGAGCTCTGCCACCTGGCGTGGGACCTCGGCGTGCGCCTTGTAGAGGTGCCGATCGCATCGGCGTCCGCGGTTCCCGCGTTGCAGGCCGCTACGGCCGCCGCGACCGCCCGTGGCGAATTGGTCGGTGCGGGCAGCATCCACAGCGTCGATCAGTTTCGCGTGGCCGTGGACGCCGGCGCGGCGTTCACCGTCGCGGCCGCGACCGATCGCGAGATCATTGCCCTCGCGGCATCCGACGGAATCCCACATCTTCCGGGGGTGGGGACGGCGACCGATGTGGCGACGGCCCTCGCAGGCGGTTGCAACTTCCTGAAGGCCTTCCCCGCATCTCTGCTCACCCCGGACTGGATCAGGGCCATGCGCGGCCCATTCCCGTCAGCGAAGTTCGTCGCGACCGGAGGCGTTGATGCCGGCAACGCTCTCGCGTTCCTCGAGGCCGGGTGCTCCGCTGTCGCCTTCGGGTCTTCGTTCGCCGCCCCTGCCACGGCAGCCGTCATCTCCGCCCTCGTGGGTCATCCCAGCTGATGACGAACGGCATCGGGTGGATTGAGCAGGATGGGGCGTGGGGGAGATCCGCGGAATTCCGCGGATCTGCGATTGGACGCGGATGCCGGCGGGAGTGCTGGAACGGGGATTCTGCGGACTTTCTGCGGACTCGCGGCCGAGATCGCCTCGAACGTCTGTGGACGCCGGTGGGCGTGCAACTTCGTGAACAGCGATGACGCAGGCTCGTCCGGTGCCAGGCAGCCGAGTCCACGGCCTGATATCCGGTGCCAACGAAGATGGCCGTGACCCTCATCGGGTCACGGCCACCAATTCTTAATCCAAGTGTTGCCTAGCTTCGAATCGAAGCCAGAGGACTGAGTTCGCCACTGGAACGTGACTATTATGCCACGTGTCCGCCTTGAGGGCATCAGCGCTATCAATAGGATCTAGTCCGTGCCCGATGCCACCCTCGACTCAGCGACTTCGGAGAAGTTCCTGTCCGCGGGACGGCTAGGAGTGTACCTGGCCGCAGCCGAGAACGATCAAGGGCGAGCGCTCCGGCTGTACGAGTGGAACGCAAGCATCACCGCCGTTCTGCTGCACGACGTAGGGCATCTCGAGGTCTTGCTCCGAAATCGGTACGACCTTGCGCTGAGTGCTGCCTTCCCAGGTTGGACCTCACCAACCGATTCTCTGTGGAAGATCGAGCGGGGTCTTGAGGCTGCCCGGATCAAGCAGCGACGGACGAACCAGAAGTCGCGGACCGCGATTGAGATGGCGCGTAGGGGTACCCGCACCCACGGGCACGTGGTTGCGAACCTCACGTTCGGGTTTTGGTGCGCGCTTACCCGGGCCGAGCGGGAATCGACGATCTGGACGCCAGTACTGAGCCCGATATTCGCTCCCCGCGCCCGCGGGCAGATTCACGATGAGGTCGAGAAGCTGAACGCTTTTCGCAACCGTCTCGCTCACTGGGAGCCGGTATTCAGCCGAACGACGGGGCTGGTGCGACAACTTCAACGAGTCGACTCGATGTTCCGCTTGCTCGACAGCGACGTGGCGGCGTGGGTTGGTGAACGGTCGACCGCTCTCGAGATGCTCCACGACGCGCCGGAACCGCTGTTCGCACCGTGGACCGGAACGTATCTCGGGCGCACTGCTGCGGTGGGCCGGTCCTGATCGCAGACACCCGGCACCCTGCGCCAAGAATCCGCGCTCGCCCTTGCAGCGACGCACGCAGTTCGAAATGAAGGTAGGAGTGTCACGAAAGTCGTGTCACTGGATACACGTGCAACTAGGCCACGATGAGATCATGAGTGACAGCACGGAGATCCGGCGGTGGGAGCCAGGCGCTCCTGACGCCGAATCGCAGCTACGGCTCGTGATCCACCTCGCCAAGCAGCACCGACAAACATTGGGATTTCTCCCGGACGCCGTCTTCAGGGACGCCGGGAACAAGGGCCAGTTGCTGATTGCGCTTGAGGACACCGTGGTCCTCGGCTATGTCCTGTACCGCGTCACGCGGTCTGTTATTCGGCTGACACACGTGTGTGTGTCGGGAGCGGCGCGCGGACGTGGGCTTGGTCGTGAGCTTATCGATCAGGCGATCGCTGACAATCCGTCCGCGACGGGAATCATTGCGCGTTGTCGACGCGACTACGGGCTCAACCGGTTCTGGGCAGAAGCTGGCCTGTCGCCCTCCTCGGAGGCAGCCGGAAGAAACGCGCAAGGACTGCCCCTTACGCTCTGGACCCGCCCTCTTGGAGCCCCGGATCTCCTGTTGTCGAGCGCCCTGGAGTCGACTAAGCCGCTGGCAGTGCTTGACTCGAACATCGTTATCGACCTCTACTCCTCTGCTGAGGTTCAGCGGCCTGATCGGGCCGCGTCGCAGGGGCTCATGGCGGACTGGGTCGCCGAGGAGGTGACGTTTGCCGTGTCGGTTCAACTCGACCACGAACTCAACGACAACGAAGACGCCAGTGAGAGGGTGCGTCAGATTGCGGGGGCACAGGGCTGGGTTCGCCTACCCACTACCCGACCCCACGACACATCGATCGAACGCGAGCTTGTCGCCTCGTTCGGCGGGAGAGCGGTAGCGCGCGATCCCAGTCTGGAAAATGACGCCAAGCACCTCGCCGACGCCGTCCGGGCCGACGCGCAGTACTTCATAACAAACGACGAAGGAGTGCTTGCAGCGCGCGGCTCCATCAAGGATCGGTTCGGGGTCGCGATAGTCCGGCCGCATGAGTTGATTGCCGATGTTCTCGAGTCGTCCGGCGTCCTGCAAACCTACGCTCCCGGGGTATTCGAGCACATCGATCTGCGTTGGCATGATGCTCGGGACTTCTCAGACGAGCAGTTGGAGCAGGCGTTCCTGTGCTTCGCGGAAGGCGAGCGAGCGAAGGAATTCCGCCCCTCGCTGAGGGCTGCACTGGCCGCCGGCGAGGCGAAGGTGCTGATCGAAGACCGCGGAGCTGTTGCCTTGCTCGCGGTGCGACCCCGAAATGATGAGTTGCAAGTTCCGATCATGCGCGTCGCTTCCTCTGCTCACGATTCCTCGATCGCCTTTCAGCTCGCGCGTCAACTCAGACTGGACGCATTGGAGCTGGGGCTCCAACGCGTAGCGATCACTGACAAGCGGCTTCCTCGAAAGATTGTCGGAGCGCTGCGCGAGGACGGATTCTTTCGAGACGAGGACGGCTTGTACTCGGCCCGCCCCATAGGCCGGCACGTCACTGCCGGCGAGCTTCCGCATGATTCGGAGTTGCAAGTGTTGCTGGATCGCGTGGGATCTACGCAGGCTGGCGAGTCGGTGTCTCGCGCGCTCGAGTGGCGACATTGGCCGATCAAGATCTGGGACGAAAGCATGGCTTGCTACGTCGTTCCGATCAGGCCGTCGGCGGCGATGGAATTGTTCGGTTACCCGCCCAACCTGCTGCAACAACGCAGAGCGCTCGGCTTGTCTCGGCGCCATGTGTACTACCGCAGTGGCCGAAGCAACCCGTTCCGATCGCTGCCGGGGCGAATTCTCTGGTACGCCTCAACTGAGGGAACCAATATCGTTCAGAAGTTCTTCGCGATCTCCGTCGCTGTCGCAAGCCAGACCATGAGTGCCGAAGAAGCGCACCGCAAGTTCAGCGGGATGGGCGTCTACAAGCGATCGCAGGTGGAGGCGGCAGCGGATGGTCGTGGACGCGTGACTGTCCTCGAGATCGAGGACACGGAGGTTCTTCAGCGGCCGGTGTCGCTGGCATCCTTTCGCCAGTACGCGAAGCCGCACAGGGTCGCGGCAGAATTTGTCTCGCCGAGGCCCATCCCATCGGAACTATTTCGGTCACTCATGAACGCGCATCATCAGCCTCTGGAGACCCGATGACGGGTGCCATCCTCATGTCGATCCGGCCACGGTACGCGGAAGCGATACTCGCGGGTCAGAAGTCGCACGAGCTTAGGCGCCGATTCTCGGCTCGGCCGGCCGGCAGCAAGGTTTTCGTCTATGCGTCGAGCCCTGTTTGCCAGTTGGTCGGGTCCTTCTCGATTGGCTCGGTCGACACCATGCCAGCGTGGCTCGTTGCGCGCCGACGGCGGCGGGCAACCACACTGTCATCTGCGGAGATACTTGACTACCTTCGCGGCCAGCGGCACGGCACCCTCATCGAGGTCGCCGAGCCGCATCGATTCCCGGCGCCGATCGGTTTGGCGCAACTGCGGGCGTGGGGTCTAGAGCCGCCTCAGAGCTATCGCTTGTTGAGCGACGCCATCTCGCACCTAATCGAGGATCAAATCGCAGCGTCACACGAAGTGAGTGCGATAGATGAATCGCCAATTGATCGACCGCACGCTCGTAGCCCACAGCGGCGAATCGAGCTTCTGAGCGCCTGACCGCGCGACACGGCTCACCAACTCGCTACCGCGACCCGGAACCTACCCGCACCGAGCACTCGATCTCGACCTACGCTCGATCGAGACAGCGATGCACGCAGGCACTTTCTGTGGAAGTCATTCCGAGTTAAGCAATTTAGGGTTACTCTGGTCGGGTGCGCGGTGGCCTTGAGCGGTGGAAGCGGGGTGTCGAATCGCAGGGGGTTCGGCAGGCGATCGCGTACGCGCTCAAGGGTTCCTGCGACTCCCATCTGCGATCCGCTGGCGTGGACGCGCTCGCCGGGTACGGTGCCGCTGACGCGGTGGGTCTGACCCGGTTCACGGTCGAGGCGGGCGTCATCCGGACAGACGTCCTGGACGAGGTGGCGCTGCGCCGGTGGGTGGATGGGTGCGATCCGTTGACGGGGGAGCGGCGGGGCCGGGATCTGCGGTCGGCGGACGCGGACCTGATCTTGGACGGCACGATCAATGCGCCGAAGTCGTACAGCATCGCGGCGCTCATGAACCCTGACCTCGCCGGTGAGTTCGAGGGACTTCAGGACCGGCTGCGGGATCGGGTCATCACGATCTGGCAGCGGGAGCTGAACGCGCGCCGCGGTGCCGGTGGCCGCATCCGCGAGGCGCTGCACCGGGTGGAGGTCGTGGAGCTGCAGCATCGGCGGTCCCGGGCGCTGGATCCGCACATCCACCGCCACCTGTGGCTGAACGTGAAGGTGCTGGGTGAGGATGGGAAATGGTCCAACGTCGATTCCCGGGTGGCGATGAAGATGCACACACTCATCAACGCCGAAGGAGAACTCGCGGCCCGCACCGACCCCGCCTGGCTTGGTGCGCTGGCCCGTCACGGGTACACGCTGAACAGCGATGGTGAGATCGCCGAACTGGCCAATGCGGTGCGGCCGCTCTCGCGCCGGTCCACCCAGATCGAGGCCAACCGCGCCATGTTGCTGGCGAACTGGCGGGCCGAGCACCCCGGTCAGCAGCCGAGCCCCGATCGATTGCATCAGATCGACAGGATGGCGTGGGCGAAGGCCCGACCAAACAAGCCCGGCGACCTCGACGAGACCGCATGGGAACACCTCATCGCCGACGAGCTCGAAGCGATCGACCCGACCATCCTCACCCCCCGCGACCCCGTCCCCTTAGATGCCATCCCTCTCGAGAACATCGACCTCGACCTGCTCGGCTGCCGCGCGACGGTGGAGGCGGACGCCCGCTCCACTGCCTGCGGTGGACGATTCAGCCAGTTCGACCTCCGCGCCGGCGCGACCCGGGCGGTCGCCTCCTCGGGCGTGGTCGCTGCGCGGGAGGAGCTGCAGCAGACCATCGACGACATCACTCACCGGGCCCTCGAGCTGACCGTCGATCTGCTGCCGGAAGAGGCGCAGCGGCCGGCGCACGTCAAGGGTTACATGGCGACCGCGACCGCGGCGCTGAAATTGGAACTGGCGGCCCGGCTGGATGCCCTCACCCGCGCCGGGACCCCGACCGGGGAGACGCGGATCCTCCAGTCCGCCGATGATGTCTTGCGGCACGATGTCGAGCTGGACGAGTTGCAGGTGGGCGCGGCTGCCGCGATCGCTGGCACCGATCGACTGGTCTCGGTGACGGGGCCGGCCGGCGCCGGGAAGACGACGATGCTGCGGGTGGCGAAGGCCGTCTTGGCTGGTCAGGATCGGCGAATGGTCGTGGTGGCGCCGACCAAGAAGGCCGCGTCGGTCGCCGCCCGCGAACTGGGCACGACCGCGTCCAGCCTGCACGCGCTGCTGGCCGATCACGGCTTCCGGTGGGGACGCGACGCCGCCGGCGCGGAGGTCTGGACCCGGCTCACCCCGGGCAGTGTCGACCCGTCAACCGGCCTGCCCTACGCGGGACCCCGCCGATTCCCGCTGACTGCCGGGGACCGTGTGGTCGTGGATGAGGCGGGCATGATCGACCTGCATACCGCGAACGCACTCGCTCTTGTCGCCGCCGACACCGGCGCCGGCATCGCGATGGTCGGCGACCATCTCCAGGCCCGCCCGGTCGGCCACTCCGGAGCAATGGCCGCCCTCACCCGTCGGGCCACCGCCGTCGTCGAGCTCACCTCCGTGCACCGCTTCCGCAACCCGGACTACGCGGCCCTGACATTGCGGATGCGGGAACCGGCCTCGAAGGAAGCCGCGCTGGCGGTCGCGGCGGAGCTGGACGAGCTGGGCCTGATCCACCGCGTCTCCGACCACGTGCAGGCCCGGGACGTCATGGTGGAGGCCTACTTCCGGTGGACGCGCGAGCATCACCGGGTGGCATTGGTGACCAGCACCAACGAAGAGGCCAACACGATCAACGAAGCCATCCAGCAGCGTCGCCTCGACACCGGCGACCTCTCTTTGGTTCGGATCGCGGTCGGGCAGGGGGAGCAGCGGCTGCTCGAAGGCGACGTGGTGCAGACCCGCCGCAACGACCGGAACGCGGACGTCGAGAACCGGGCCGCCTGGACCATCCGTCACATCAGCCCCACCGGTCTGGAACTGGTCAGCCTCGGCGACAGTGCCGAGATCCGCACCGTCACCTCCGACTACGCAGCCCAGCACGTGCACCTCGCCTACGCGTCGACCGTGCACGGCATCCAAGGTGAAACAACCCACGCCTCCATCGTCGGCCCCGGCGTGGACGCGGCCGGACTGTACGTCGGGATGACCCGCGGCCGCACCCACAACGAGGCCATCGCGATCGCCGGCACCGACGCCGCCGCCCGGGACCGGATCGCCGACAGCATGATCCGCGGCACCCCCGAAGTGAGCATCGACGACTCCATCCGAGGCGCGCTGACCGAACTGAGCCACGCCGCCCGTCCCCCAGAAGCCGAACTCTCAACGGCGCGCCACGGTCCAGCCGCCCACATGGGCCAGACGCCAACCGAGGGTCAGCAGCGGGAGCATCCCGCCCGTGTGGCGCTCGAGGAAACCAACGACTGGTTGCACGCCACCTGGCGAACCCTGCTCGAACTTGACGCTCGCATCGCCCGCGACACCGCAACCGGACATGCCCGCACCCCCGAGACCAAGCACCAGCTGCGTGAAGCCCGCGAGCAGCTCGCCGATCGATACCAGGCCCGCAGCGAAGAGTATGCCGGACTGCTGCAAGCGTACGCGGATGAACGGATGGCGCACGCGGCCGAAACGGAGCGTCGGATCCGAGCCGTCGTCGCACCGACGCTTCACCGCACGGATCCGGCCGCGATCATGCCCGTGGTCGCACCGGGTGGTTCCGCGAACGCGCATCACCGCTGAGTGACGCCACAACCGGAGCCGGGGTTCAGGTAACGAGGATGACCGCGTTGGCCCACACCCAGCACCGCAACTCCTTCTCCCCGACAGTGAAGCTGACACCGCACGCGATGTCGTTCCAGACCAAGACGATAGCGTCGACGAGCATGGCATGTGGTCCGAACCGTACCCAGGCTTTGCAGGGCTTCGGCTTCGGGTCGCGGGTGATCGGGAGCGTGTCTTGCCGGAGCTCTTCGGGGGTCAGCGACTGGAGCGGGTTCTCCTCGGCGATGCTCTGCAGTATCCGGTTGTCCATCTGCTTGTCGAAATAGGCAGCGTACCTGCGATTGCTACCCATGGCGCCCGGATCCCCTCCTCCGGCTGATCATTTCGACTCTACTTCGTGTCGAACATGCGTTCTATTCTCCTAATGGCTCTGCAGCTCTTCTCCGTGCCCAGGCGGCTCAAGGGATCACGAGACCCCTTTCAGGCGCCTTCCGCGTTAAGCCACCGGGTTTCCCGGGGCTCGGGCAACCCCAGGTCAGAAGGACTTTCCGGCCTACCCCTTCGTGCGCCGACAGCACGAATAGGTTGGTCGTCCATGACAGGTGTATGCGCGGCGCGGCTCGACTCGGGTGCCCGCGCGTGACGACGAGAATCTCTCGGGTGGAATCGCTGCGGGCCGCCGCCTCGTCCAGGTTTCGGCAACGGCGTCGGTCGTCAGCTTCGACCCTCTCGTCAGGCTGTCAGCCGTCATCAGCAGCGCGGTGCGCGGATCCTCGCGCCAGCCACAGTAGACCGCGACAGGAAAGCTCTGCCCGTTCCTAGCAACCGCGAGATCAAACGTCGAACCGACGTCGTCCAGATCTTCCCCGACCGCGACTCCGTGACCCGCCTCATCGGCGCTGTTCTGCAGAAGCTGCACGAGAAGTGGCAATACGGCGAACGCCCTACTTCTCCGACATCTCGATGCGCAAGCTCATCCACATGCTGCACGAACACACCCAGCCCGCACGCCCTGAGCGCTACCTCACCGCCTAACCACCGCCCGCCACCGGCAACAGAAGTGACACCACGCCACGGGACTTGACCCGATTGCGGGGCGAGGATGGGCAGCGTTCGCCCCGCACGGCATACCCGCGTCGAAGCGCCCAGTCATTCATTCAGATGAATTTCAGAAGCGGGTCGATTCCAGCCAACACGCTCCATCAGCCTTCCGGTCCGGGCCACTCAGCCGCGTTCACGGCGGAATTCTGCGGCTGCCCCTCTTCGCATCGCGAAGATGCGTCGAATTGCCGCTACCGCCACGCACCTCGATCGAACCAACCCCTCCAAACAGCCGCATTCCTGTTCACTAGCCTCCCCTCGAGTGCGCCGACGACGGTGCGCCGATGGAGAAGGGAACACCTATGGGAAAGCGCATTACGGTCCTCGCCCGTAAGCCGAGGAAATCAACGCTGTCGAAGGCGGCGGTGGCAGCCGTCGGCGCCGCGCTACTCGTTGCGGGCGCCGCTTTGCCGGCATCGGCGCACGAGCTGAACGGGTGGGCATGGTCCCACGACGGCACTCAGACTCACATCTACACGACGTTTACCGACGGATCGACGTACAGCACTCGCATCTCGGTTGAGCACACCCTCGAGTGGAACACTCTCTGTGACACGCAGGGGCACGCGTGGGGGACACGCTCGACGGGGACCTCGTGGGGTAGCTACTTCGGGTTCTCCGCAGGGTGCAACTGGGTCCTGGGCAAGGCGGTCACCAACCCGAACATCTACTTCCAGGGCGGTAGCCGCGTGTACGGCGAATTCCTGCACAACGGGACGTGGCAGCCGGGAGTTGCGAGCATCGTCGCCTGAATCGACCGTGTGCCGGCCCTCCGCCCGGAGGGCCGGCACATCCCACGAGCGAAATGAGAGTTTATGAAGATCATCACCCGCACCGTCGCTACATCGAGCGCCGCCCTGTTGATGGCGCTGGCGCTCGCATCGTGCGCGCCGCAAGCAGAGCCGGTCCAGGAGACCCTCGACCTGGATCTCCTGCTGGAGAGGACCAGCGAGTACCAGAAGCCCATCATCGCCGACGGGACGGTCACCGCGGCGGAGTACGAACGCGCGCTACTCGCGCAGCGCGACTGCGTACTCGAGGCGGGTGCCCAACCCGGCGAGATCTACGAGATCGGTAATAACGAGCTCACGTTCGACTACACAGTCGAAGCGGCCAACGATGCCGCTCGGCTTGAGGTCGAGTCGCGCACCGAGAGTTGCATCCCGGACTATTTCTCAGAGGTCGCGGCCCTCTGGGCATATCAACAGCTCCTCACCCCCGCAGAGAGAGACAAGGAGCAGCCGCTGGTTCTCGCGTGCCTGGAGAAGGCAGACGTCACAGGGCTCGGCGCCGACGCGGACATGTCGGAAATCGCCGCGGCCATGCTGGCCGACGAGGAGATCTCCGCGGCCGAACAGGCATGCATCGACGGACACCGCGCATTCTTCTCGACCTGGAAGAACGCCCGCGGGGACGAGCACTGACCTCATGGGCGTGAATGCGACGCGGGGGGCGAACATCACCGCCGGGGTGATCATCGCACTCATCTTCGTCGGCCCGATCGGGGGCTTGGCCCTGGCCGTCTGGTCTCTGTCTCAACCGACTTCGCTGGACGCGAAGACCTCAGCTGTCTACATGCAGCCAACTCTGGAGAGCTTCGCCGACGAGCAGTCGGTGACCGTCGCTGTTTCGTGGGCTGAGGGCGTTGCTGTCCTGGCTCCCGCGTGGGACGGGGTCGTCACGGAGGTCGCGGTACGCCCTGGCGACACAATCGTGAATGGGAGCAATATCGTGCGCATCGACGGCATCTGGCGCATCGCCGCGTCAACCCCCAGTCCGCTGTTCCGTCCTGTCTCTTCGGACAGCAGTTCCGACGAGATCGCCGCCGTCACCGCCCTGCTGCGGAGTCTCGGCTACCGAAGCTCGTCCAAATGGTCGTGGGAGACAGTCGCAGGCATTCGGGCCTTCGCGAAAGACCGGGGTGTTCCCGGCCATGCCACAGTTGAGGCCTTCGAGCCGTCGTGGGTCGTCTGGCTCCCGGCCGGATCGCTCACACTGAGCGAAGTCGGGCTCGCGCCCGGCCAATCCGCACCCTCACTAGGCGAGCAGATCGCACAGGGGACGGGCCACATCAGCGCCCTCGACGTGACCAGCACGGATGGCATCCCGCTGCCGGATCCTGCCGAGGCCACGTGGGAGTTGAGGTCAGGTGACGCCTCGGCCGCCTATCTGGGCCCGCGGATGAGCGGGGTCGACGACGTCGCCGACTTCAGCGCTCGATTCGCCGATACGAAGCCGGAAGAGCTGACGGGCGTAGTTCGGCGTGTCGAGGCGATCGAAGCCTGGTCGGTCCCGTCGAGTGCGCTCTTCGTCGATGCCGACGGCACCACATGCGTGTTCGTCCGTGGGGCGAGCGAGGGCGATCCGGCGCCACGGACGGTCACCGTCGCAGGTGCCGCTGTCGGTCAAGCGCGGATCACGGCCGGGCTTTGGCCAGAGGATGCGGTGCTGGTCAACCCCGGAGACATTGTCGGTGACGCGCAGTGCGACTGACGCTCACCAATCTGTCGTTCAGTTACAGCCGCGGAACGACGGCTCTGTTTGAGGAGATCTCGGCCGAGTGGGTCCGGGGCACCCTCAACGCCGTGCAAGGCCCCTCCGGATCGGGCAAATCGACCCTGATGGACATTCTGGGTGGACTGCGCGCGCCCACTTCGGGCTCCATCCTGCTTACTGACGACAACGCTCCCGTGGGCACGCCCATTGACCGCCGCATGGCGTGCGCGTGGGTGCTGCAGAACAACTCCGTTCTCAGCGGACGGAGCACGCTGGACAACGTCATGATCGGAGCCGTTGCCCGCGGCATGACCCCGCGGTCCGCCAGGCCGTTGGCTCTGGATGCGCTGCAGCGACTGGGGCTGGGCGAGCGAGTTGCGAGTCCAGTCAATTCCCTCTCCGGTGGCGAACAGCAGCGGGTGACGATCGCCCGCTGCTTGATCTCACCGTCGACCGTGATCCTCGCCGATGAGCCCACTGGCAATCTGGATGCCGCGAATGCACGTCTGGTGGCACAGAGCCTGAGGGAGGCAGCAAGCTCGGGGAAGCTCGTGGTGGTGGCGACGCACGATCTGGACGTTGTGGACCTCTGCGACTCCAGCTTGGCGTTGCGTCGGCGAGGGGATCGATGATGAGCATCACCGTCGTCCTACGAGAGGCGTGGCGCACCACCACAGCGCATGCGTGGCGTTCGATCGTTGGGCTGACGGTCATGACGGCTGTCCTCGCCAGCGGCGTGGCGATTGAAGCCGAGGCAGTGCATCGAACGATGACGACGGTCGAGGGAGAGTACACACAGGGAGCGAACGTGCTCATCGTCTCGAATCAGGGAGGCGTGCTCGACGGCGCCAGATGTCAAGCGCTGAGCCACCAGGACGGCGTCTCGGCCGCCGGCGGGGCGACCTCTACCGATGTCGTCCGTATCGGAGACCCCTCCGTGCTCTCGGTGCGTCGCGTCCGCGCGACGAGTGGCTACTTCGAGATCCTCGACCTTGCCTTGCCCTTAATGAACGGCGTCGTTGGCGCGGTCGGACCGGGTATCGCCGCTGAACTCGGCGTGGGCCAACGCTCGCGCCTGAAGCTCTCGGACGCCACAAGTGTGACCGTCGCGAGATCCTCCACGGAATCCATCGCCGGCGAACGGACCCGATGGCTGACGGTGCTAGCCCCGACGCTCCCTGCGGTGAACGAATGCTGGGTGGAGGTTGAGCCTGGCGCGCTCGACGCGATTCAGGCGCTCGTGGTCGCGACGTTCGGCAAAGCCGATCACCTCCAAGTGGATAGCGCTCATGATCGTGCCCTGCTGACCGCCACGCTCGGGGCGTGGCAGCAGCGGTGGACACGCTGGGCAGGATTCGCCGCGGGGGCGGCCGCAACCCTCTTCTGCGGGATCCTGCTGGCGCCGCGTAGGCACGAGTACGCGCTGTACAAGCTGCTTGGCATGCCCCGCACGAGCGTCTGGCTCATCTGCGCCACAGAAGCGGCGCTTCTGACAGCGGCGGGGGCCCTTCTGAGCGTTGGCGTGGTAGCAGGGACCCTCACCGACGTGAGCTTGCCGCACGTCATCGAGATCGCTCGATTGGCGGGTGCTCAGCTGGTGTTCGCGTTGTGCACCGTCACGGTGGGCGTTGCGCTCGTCGCCACGGCGCTGACGTCAGGAAGCACTGCCCAGGTGATCCGCAGCCGGCGCTAAGTAGCGCTGACAGGCCCCGCGAGCGAGTCGCCGTGGAGCGCGCGACGGTGGAGGCCGGTCAGCCGATGCCGTTGAAGAGTCCCACAGCGACGGCGATATAGCCCAGGCTGAGAATCAGGCATGACCACGCGCTTCGCCGCTGGCTCACCGTGAAGCTCAGCGTCGCGAGTGTCGCCAACGTC
This sequence comes from Microbacterium sp. ZW CA_36, assembly GCF_044987475.1. Classification (NCBI taxonomy): domain Bacteria; kingdom Bacillati; phylum Actinomycetota; class Actinomycetes; order Micrococcales; family Microbacteriaceae; genus Microbacterium; species Microbacterium sp. ZW CA_36. The sequence continues at coordinate 11,144 of NZ_JBJDRL010000018.1, read as the reverse complement.
GCCGCCCCGAATCCCAGCGCGAACTGAGCACCGGCGATCACCCTTTCGTGTGCATGCTCCACCTCGGCTCCCGCGGCAAGTGTGGTGAAGCCAACGATGACCGCCGGCACAATGAGCGCCCCAATCAGCACTACCCCGAACTGGATCTTTCGAAAGGCTTCCAGTTCGCCCCTGCTCGCCTTGTGCGTTTCGACCGTCATAACACGTCAGTGTAGAGACACCGCGATAGCGCGGAACCACCTGGGAGCGCCCACCCGACCGCTGAGATGACCGCTATTTCACGCGTCGAACTCGACGCGCCGCCCTTGCCGCGTTTGGCGGGATTGCGGCTGCACCAATCGCCGATTTGCGCTTCTGATGCGCTGCGTGTGGTTCCGGCATCGGGGAATCTCCTCCCGGTTGTTCACTCATTTGGACGAGAACGTTGATCCGGATCGGGGAACGCCCGGGCAGACGGGTACCGTCTCCGGCGCACCGCCGCCGACCGCCGATACCGAGCCTGCAGGCGATGATTTAGGCGTCGAGCCGGACGACGGCTTATCGATGTGGACTCGCAATAGGTCTGCGGCGAGCATTCCCGTTCAGGCTCGCCGACGACGTCACCTCCGAGACTTTCCTCGTGGCCGTCAGTAGACGAGAAAGTTCCGCCGTCGGCCGGGACGTGGGGCCGTTCCGAAGCCTAACTGCACCGCCGCGAGCAACAAGCCCGACATGTACGTACATCGGTCGGGACATCATCATTCCCCGGATTGGTTGATGACCCGAGTGGACCCGTGCGCCCCGAATAGACTTCGACTCGCATTGCGGCCTCGCCAGCTAGTGTCATTTGGGTGATGGCCTCCGTCGACACTGCCGCAGCCAATCTCCCGACGGCCACCCTTTCGGGGGAAGCTGATTCCGATCGGATCCTGAGCACGCGGCGGTCGGCGCTTGTTCTTGCGCTGACGGTGTTCCTCACCACGGCGATCCAGGTGCTTGTCCAGCCCGTCGCGGCTCTGCTCGACGGCCAGGCGGAGTGGACGCTCGTGCTTCCGCCACCTCTGATGGTGTTCGTCCTCGTACTCGGGTGCGCAGTTCAGGCGAGCGCCTTCTTGCTGAGCGCCCGCTGGCCTGAGGCCACGGTGCTGATCGTGATTGCCGTCTACATCGGCTTCGTTGTCGGCCTGGCCATCCCCTCGTGGCTGATCGGGATGTACCTGGTGATCGCATTGGCGTTGTTCTTTCTTGCCTCGCGGAAGTCGCTCGTTATCTCGATCGTGTGGCTGGTGGGCGTTGTGGTAACCACGGTGGGTGTGCTGTTCCTGTGGATCTCGACGCTCGGCATGGCGCCCAGCGTCGCGCTCGGCTACATGACGACGGAGGCGGTCCGAATCGCCGCGCCCGCGACCGCTGCCACTGCGTTGGGCGTGTGGTGGGGAACGCAGACCCGGCGTGTGAGCCTCGCCCGTACGCAGGCGGAGATGGCGAAGCGCGAACACGACAGCCGCGTCGAAGAGGCCGAACGGAGAGAGCGGGCCCGGATCGCGCAGGAACTGCACGACGTAGCGGGACAGCACCTGGCAGGGCTCATCACGCTGGCCGGCGCCGCGCTTACCATCGCCCCCGCACGCCCGGAGGACGCGCTGCGCCTGGTGGAGGAGGTGCGGGATGAGGGCCGTTTCGCCGCTGCCAGCCTTGCCGGCGCCCTCGGAGATCTGCGGGCCGTCGGCACCGCTCCACAGGAGACGACCCGCGACTTGCGTCAGATGAATGAGCTCGTCGAATACTGGCAGAAGCGCGGAATGAGCCTCGAGCTCGCAACGACTGGGTCTGTTGAGGAGCTTCCCGCGGTCGTGTCGGCGACCGCGTACCGATGTGCCACGGAGGCGATCACCAATGCCGCAAAGCACGCGCCCGGCTCGGAGGTCGACATTGCGATCGCTGCCCGCTCCGACCGCCTCGAGGTGACTGTCGCGAATCAGCTGCCGCCCTCGGGAACTCACCCGATTCCGGGTCTGGGGCTGGGCTGGGGACTAAGTGGGATGCGCGACCGCATCGATCTGCTGCGAGGTTCGCTGGCGTTCGGAACGACGCCACAGGGCGGTTGGTTGGTCCGCTTCGTGATCCCCGTCACTCAACTCGACTGAGAGTCAGCGCGGTCGTTAGGGCGAGGTCGGCGCGTTCTAATCGGATGCGTTTCCCTTCCGTCGTGCCGCCGGGTTCGACGGAGGACGATCTCGAGGCAGGCTTCTTCGTCATCCCAACTCCCGATCGCATCGTCCAACGGCGGGCGCGGCTCGTCAGTTTCGTCCATATGGGCTATTCGTCGGTGCGGGAGAGCAGCCCTCTGGCACCGCCAACCGGGTTGAGGGTGGTGTCCCGCGGCCATCATCACGCCGGGCCGGATGCCGCGCGAAATAGGCCCCGTCCGGGAGTGCGCATTCGAAGCGAAGACCACCAGCGGGTCACTACGTGCAACAGCCCGCACGCTTCGCAGCACCTGTAGACAGCTTCGGCCGACGGGCACACTGGTGTTCGGACCATACGGCGGCGGCCAGTGGCGTCCTCCGATGTCCTGGTCGCCCAACTCGACTGAAATGAAACGATGACTGCCTCACCCACTCCGATCCGCGTGCTGATCGCCGACGACAACCGCTCGGTACGCAAGGGGCTGCGCCTGCAGCTCGAAGCGGCCGGAGGCGTCCACGTTCTCGGCGAAGTTTCCAATGGCGTCGACGCGGTCGTAGTCGCCCGTCGGGAGCGAGCCGACGTCGTGCTGATGGACCTGCAGATGCCGGGGATGAGCGGTGTGGAGGCCACCCGAGAGTTGTCACGCTCGGGCAGTGAGCCACCGATTGCGGTCATCGTCATGACCAGTTATGCGGTTGACGCATACGTGACGGACGCGCTGGATGCGGGCGCGATCGGTTACCTGCTGAAGAGTCACGACTCCGACCAGCTGCTGCAGGCGGTTCACGCTGCGGTGCGCGGGGAAGCTCATCTCTCCACACGCGTCACTACTCCCGTCGTCCGCGAATTCATGCGGCGGGGCGCAGCCGACCCCGACACGGTCGCACGACTTTCAGCCGCCGAGCGACGCGTAGTCGCCATGCTCTCGAGCGGAATCACCAGCAACGAGCAAATCGCGGAGCGGCTTCGGGTGTCCGTGCACACCGTGCGCTCGCAGCTGCAGTCGGCCTTGAAGAAGGTCGGGCTGGAGGACCGTACCCAGCTGGCCCTCTGGGGCGCGCGCAACCGATTGGACCACGACGCTGATTCACTCAATTGAGTGAATCTCAGGGACGCAGTTCGCGCCGCGGAACCGCCGCGCTCGAGGGCTGCGTGGCTTCCACGGCGTGAATTTGCGGGTTCTGTAACGCTGCCATGAAGCTGGCCCGTCGCGGCGCCGTCATCGGTCGTACCTCGCGTCCACGCACAATGTCCTGCACCTTCCGGGCCGACATTGATGGGGACATGTGGACGCAACGTACGCGCAGTTCGCGACAACCGACCCGCTGTTCTACGACAAGCCACACCGCCGTGGCGCCACAACCGCAGAACTGTTCGCTCCTGCTGCCGAAGTCTGGGCGACGTGGTCGCAGGGTGGCGACGAGACGTGGTCGTTCTGGGTGCCGCTCGAGGTGACCCTCCCCGAGCAGGGCTGGAAGATCCATGTAAGTGCGACCGCTGCCACCGCCGATACAACCTTGGAAGCCGTGTCACGGTATTGCCACCGCCATGGACTTCCTTTCAAATTCCTTCGGGACCGCCGAATCCTCTCCGCGACGCTGGGCAAGGACGCTGATCGCCGTGTATCCGGAAAGTTCATCACCATCTATCCGACGTCACCCGCTGACCTCCACCTGCATCTGACTGAACTGGATGCGGCGCTCTCCGGCCTCCCCGGCCCGTACGTGCTGACTGATCTCCGCTGGAACCGCGGCCCGGTGTTCGTTCGATACGGCGCCTTCACACGGCAGCAGGTGGTCGACAACGGCGTGAATGTCCCGGCGGTGCGCGACCTGGACACCGGTGCTCTCGTCGCCGACGTGCGAACGACCTCATTCCACGTCCCGCCGTGGGTGCAGGTTCCCGCCTTTATGGAGCCAGCGCTCGATCAGCTTGGAACGACCGCCCCTCCCGGGTTCCCCCAGGTACTCGGCGCACTGCACTACTCCAACGCCGGCGGCGTGTACGAAGCAGAGCTGGATGCACGGGCGGTGATCCTGAAGGAGGCGCGGCCGCACGTCGGCTGGACGCCCGATGGCCGGGACGCTGTGCAGCGGCTGCAGGATGAAGTGGCACTTCTTCGCACGTTGCAGGGTCGGGTCCCTGTGCCGGCGGTAGTTACCACCTTCACGGCACACGATCACGAGTACCTCGTGATGGAACGGGTAAGCGCTCCGTCGCTGAGCACCGCTGTGCTCACCCGAAATCCGCTGGTCACCTCTGACCTCTCATCGAGTGTGCGTCGGGCGTACTTCGACTGGGCAAGCGCAGTCTCAGCTTCGTTGCGCATAGCCGTGACAGCGCTGCACGCAGCCGGCCGGGCCCACGGCGACCTGCACCCGGGCAACGTGCTGGTGCGAGAAGACAACACGGTTGTGCTGATCGACCTCGAGATGGCACGGCCGATCCACGATGACGGTCCTGCGGTCATCGGGGCCCCGGGATTCGTCGCGACGGATGGGCGGAGCGCGGCCGAGCGGGACCTCTACGCGCTTGCATGCATCGAGCTGTTCATGTTCGTCCCGCTGATCCCACTGCTCCGACTGAGCCCCGGGAAGGCTCGCACGCTGCTACAGGAGGCCGCCGCGCAGTTCCCACTTGATCAATCGTGGGTTCACGACCATCTCGTGACTCTGACCTACCGGCAGGGTCCGCTCGTCCGTACCGAGGTTCGCGACGAGGCGAACGCCCCTTCATCACCCGACTCGGTTCGCGCCGTGGCTCAAACGCTGCTCGCCGATGCAACTCCGGATCGCGAGGATCGACTGTGGCCGGGAGACCCCGCGCAGTTCACTGAACCGCCCCTCAGCCTCGCGCATGGCGCACTTGGCGTGCTCACCTCGCTGCACAGTGCGGGCTTCGATCCGACACACCAGCACCTGGAATGGGTCGCCAAGACTTCTACGAGCGCGCGCTCCCCCCGATTCGGACTGTTGGATGGAGCTGCCGGAACAGTCTGGGCCTACCGCCGCCTCGGACTCCACGACGCTGCCGACCGTGACCTAGCATTGCTCCGCGACGCACACCACGACAGCCTCGGTCACGACCTCTATGGAGGGCTGCCCGGCGTGGGCCTCACCCTCCTTGCGGAGAGCGGTGATCATCCACCGCTGCGAGACGCAGCACTAGACATCGCACACCGCCTTCGCGCCCGTTGGCAACCCGCAGACGGCCCCCGCAAGGTCGCCACGGGTACTGGCGGGCTGTTGCACGGTGCAACTGGGAGCGCGCTTTTCGCGTTGCGTCTGTTCGAGGCGACCGGCGATCCGGAGCACCTTCGGGCTGCAACTGAGGCGATCGACTACGACATCCGATCACTGCGTACCGCGCCCGACGGCTCCCTCCATGTCGATGAGGGATGGCGTCTGCTCCCCTACCTCGGCAACGGGTCTGCCGGGATTGGGATCGTCCTCGCTCAGCTGCTCAACCATCTGCCTGACCACAGCCGTTACCTGGAAACTCTCGACGGGATCACGCGAGCCGCAACCGCACCGTTCACGGTTCAGAGCGGCCTAGTCCGGGGGCGCGCCGGACTCATCCAGTTCTTACTCACGCTCGAGCGAGCCGGCTTCGGAACGACCACCACCTCCGTCGCCCTGCATCATCACGTCGCGACGCTGGAGCTGCATGCCGTTCGCCACGGCGATGAAGTCCGATTTGCCGGCGACGGTCTGCTGCGCACCTCCTGCGACCTCGCCACTGGATCCGCTGGCGTGCTGACCGCGCTGATGGACTACGACGCCGCAGTCCGCGGTGTGCATCACAATTCCGCCGGTCTGCCGTTCCTGACGCCGTCCCACGGGGTCGAGGTCGAGGACCGCTCGCCGCTTCGCGCGGCCCGTCCCGTTGAGGGAGGTGAGATGAATGGGTTTTCTTTTGTCCTTGCAGACGCTTGACCGTGCCGACGATCACAAGCTGGATCTGCAGTTCGCCAGCACGCTGAGCACGGCCTGCGGCGTGAGCACGATCTCCGCGGTCTGCTGACACTCGTGTGCGGGGCGTCGATGCTGTGCGCCCCGCACTCAACTCATCGACTCGCACCCACACGCCGCCTCACAGGAGAACGACATGGCCATCGAGATCACGCACGTCCGTTTCGGCGGCACGACGAAGACCGCGGACGAGATCGTCCGCTACCAGTGGGTGAACGTCAGCACGGGCACCATCGGCGACAACGACAAGCCGACGATGGTGGTCTGGGTGGGGAAAGAAGAGAACTCCGCCTACGTCGGCAGCGGTGCCGATCGGGTCAGGGTAGGCGGGGTCCGGCCGACGCAGGGTCAGCCATACCTCCGCACCTACGTCGATGGGGAATGGACGAACAACCTCGTCAATCTGCCCACGTTCTGATCCTGGCTGTCGGGCGGGCACCGGGCTATAAGGCCCCGAAAAGGGGGAGGTCTGAGTTCGCCGTTGAGGCTCGCGCCGGAGCCGCGAGCACGAACCAGGGAACGCACACTCCGCGACCCGCACGCGGGCCGGAGATGTGCAACGGCACGTTCACCACACCTACGCCTGACCGTTGAGAGGCCTGCCGCTCAGGTGGAGGGGATGCTGCCGATGACGACGATGCGGCACGTCTGGCAGGCGTAGCCGTGGCCGGCGTCGCGGAGCACGGTGGCGCACTCGGGACAGCGCGGCGTCTGCGCGTCGTCGAGGAGGTCGCTCATGCCGGCGACATTACGCCCGACGTGGCGGCGCTGTGCGGATGTTGTCGTCATGTGACGCGCGCCTGGGGGCGTGTCGCGAGCTGGATGTCTGGGCTGGGCAGGGCGGCGGGGCGAGAGTACAGTGACTCTCGCCCCGCTTGCTTGTTGGTTCAGGTCAGCGTGACATTTCGGCGCCGGCGTACGAGGCCGGTGTCGCTATCGGCCCCGAAGCGTCAGCTTGGGTGCCGTTAGCTTTTGGGACGCGGTCGACGTTGACGTCGGTGAACTTCAGCGACGCGCCGACATTGTCCGCGACGACGTCGCGGGTCTCGCGGGCCTGTCCGGTCTCCTTGTCGACATACGTGCCGAAGCGGAGGTCGCCGGCGACGATGACGCTGTCGCCCTTGTGGAGCGAGTCGGCGACGTGCCGGGCCTGCTGGTTGAACACGACGACGCGGTGGAACACGGTGCCGACGTCTTCCCACCGGTTGGTGGTTTCGTTGAGGCGGCGGTCGTTGACGGCGACGGTGAACCGGGCGTATTCGTTGCCCGATTCGGCGTTGCCGTGTTCGGGGTCACCGGTGAGGTTGCCCTCGATGGTGACCGGGATCCTGGTGGTCATCCTTCTTCCTTCCTGTCGAAGACCCCCCGGGTGGTGGGGTGTCTTGGTGGGCGTGGGCCTTTCTGGTCCACGCGTCCCAGTCCTGTTCATCGGTGATCCCGTCCCAGGAGCGAGGTTTGAGGGGGTCGTGTCCGCGGGCGCAGCCGCCGGAGTAGGCCTTGGTCAGACGGGGCAAGGCGAGGCTGAGGCGTTCGTGCCAGCCGATGGGTCCGAACCCGGCGTCGGTGGCGTCGAACGCGACGGTGTGCGCGGTGTGCAGCGCGGAGAGCTCTTCGACGAGCTGGCCGTGTTTGTACCAGCAGGCGGGGATGACGGATTCGGAGATCCGGTAGCGGACGGCGAACCATTCCACCCAGTCGCGCAGCGCCGCCCAGGCGGCTCGGGCGTTGTGGTCGGGGAGGGTGTACCAGTTGATGATGTGCGCGCCGAGCGGGTCCGACGGCCCGTACCGGTGGTTCGGGTCATATCCGGCGACGTCGCCGGCGAGGTCGTCGTCGTAGTCCGGTGGCGGGGGCAGGCCGGTCATGCGGCGCTTCCTTCGTCCGGGCGGAGTTTCTGCCGGAGGCGGGCGAGGGCGAGGTGGCTGGCGGTGCGGCGGGTGCGGGCGTGGGAGAGCACCGCATCGCGGTCGATGAGCCGGTGCAGCAGGTCGTGACAGTACGGGTGCATCGCCACCAGGTCCTCGTCCGGCTCGAGGGCACGGAACGTGCCGTTGGTGATCTTGACCCCGCGGTAGTCGAGGTGATGCAGCTCCAACTGGCCGCGGGTCGCGTTCCGGCCGCAGCCGGCGCAGCTGAGTGGCTGACCCGACGCGGCCTGGTGGGTGAACCAGCGGTCGCGGCGTGCGAACCATGCTTTCGAGCGGAGGAACTCGTTGCGGTACAGGTTGAACAATGCCGGGCGGCGACGATTACTCATCCCTCATCTCCCTCCACCACTTCCGCACTCCCGGACTCCAAAACTCCGGGAGTTCGGGAGGTCGGGGTGCGGGTGGCCGTGTCGAACACGGCACGCTGCTCTTGTTCCGTTTCGCGTTTGCCGGTCTGGATGGTGTGCGCGTCGGAGCGTTCGTCCCAGCCGGCGAGGTCCAGGAGCACGCTGCGGCGGTTGCGGTAGGCGAGCAGCCCGACGCTGGGTGGGAGGCGGCGGATTTCGTCGACGGACATCAGCGGGCGGCGTTCGTGCTGTTCGCTGGTGGCGTGGCCGGTCTCGCGGGTGGACCAGGAGCGTTGTTCGCGGCGGGTGTCGCGGGTGCCGAGTAGGGACTCGATGTCGCGGAGGTGGTCGACGTGGCTCGCGCCGCCGAGCAGCACCTTCGCGGTCGCCGCGGCCCAGATGGTGTCGGCCTCCGCGCGGGACCAAGACGTTTCGGCTTGGGAGAGGGCTTGCAGGACGATGAAGGTGCAGATGCCGCGGCCGCCGCCGTCCGCCATGATCCGCGGAAGGTTTCCCCACCGGAACATGTTCGCGATCTCATCCAGGATCAGTCCCAGCGGATGCTGTAGCCGGGAACCGGGGGAGGCGAGCGCGGTGGTGCGGGCGACTTCGACGATGTCGTCCAGCAGGGCGCCGAGCCAGCCGCCCATCGCCGACGCCCCCGACGATGACCCGATCAGATACAGCGTGTTCGCGGCATCCAGGAACTCCCGCGGGTCGAACACCCGGTCACCCGGGTCCGGCATCAGCGCGTCACGGATCTGCGGCACCGCGAGGGGGGCGACCGCGCCCTGGACGCCGAACCAGATGGAGGAAACGAGCTTCTCGTCGCCGGAGATGGTGGCGTCGAGGCTGTCGCCCCAGCCGGGGGTGCCGTCGGCCTTGAGGATATCGACCGCGTCCCGCGTCTGTCCGGGGCTGGTACCCCAGTCGTAGAGCTCCGCGATTGTCTTGCCGCCGACGGCGGCGGCGTGAAGGAGGCGGCCGAGGACGACTCCGGACGCTTGCGCCCATTCCTGGTTCGTGTTCGAGGTTCCCAGGGCGGTGCCGGTGATGATCGCGGTGCCCCGCTGCATCGCAACGAGGGGGTCTTCGCAGCCGGCGATGGGTGAGACGCGGAGGGGGTGGCGGATGCCGGAGAGGCCTTGCGGGTCGAACACGTCGACGGTGCCGCGGGTCTGCCGCATCCGCATGGTGGCGGTGAGGTTGTCGTTAGTGGTGGAGGTGGTGATCAAAGGGCCGGACCAGTCCAGGATCGCGGAGATCAGCACCCGGTAGCCCTTGCCGGAACGGGGTGGGCCCTCGAGGGCGACGGAGTCCTCGATGGACACGTACACGTCCTGCCCGCGCGAGCGACCGACCCGCCACCCCACGTCGGTCGCGGTGGGCTTGGCGATGTCGGGCCGCAGCTGGCCGGCGCGGCGCAGCACCGCCTTCGCGGAGAGGTGGTCGCGGATCTCGGACGCGGTGGCGAATCCGGGGCGGGTGCGCAGGTCGGTGATGAACGCCCGATCCGACTCCCGATACCGGCGCACCGCCACCAGTACCGCCACCGTCGTCCCTGCGATGAGGAGCACCGCGGCGATGTCGAGGACCCGGATGGCAGTGACCGGCATGACGCACCCCGCTGATGGGGTGTAGCCGGCCGGGCTGCCGGTGACGGCGAGGACCAGCCCGGCGAACAGGTTCTCCGCGTTCGGGCGCGCCCCGCAGGCGAGCCGTGTGACGGCTTCGGTGATGAACGCGAACGCGAGGGCGAGGACCATCGCGGCGGCGACGAGGATCGCTGCCGCCTTGCCGAGCATGCCCTGGTCCATGAGGTGGCCTGCCTTAGAGGCCTTCGGCGGCGGATGCGGCGGCGGCGAGCCAGGCGTCGCGGGTGCGGGGGCGGAGCGTGTCGAACCGGAGCGGGCCGGCTTTCAGGGCGGGGTCGAACGGGATGATGTGCACGGCGCGGACGTGCCCGGTGAACCCGTCCGCGATCCGGTGTGCGGCCGCGGTGCCGGTGGGTTCGGATTGGGTGACGAGGACCACGGCGCGGTCGGCGAGGGCGGCGGAGCGTTCGTCGCGGCCACGGAGCGCATCCAAGAGGAGGGCGGCGGATTCGGCGGATTCCGCGGTGGTGAGGGTGGGGATGACGAGTTGGTAGGAGCTGTCGATCATCCGCAGCCAGCGCTGTGCGGATTCGTCGTTGCCGGAGTCGAAGATCACCATCCGGTAGAACCGGGCCGCGACCCGCATCAGCACATCGAACTCGGCGGCGTTGATGCGCTGGTCGGTGGCGAGCAGCTCCGGGTTAGAGCGGAGCACGTCGTACCGGTCCGCGTTCTGGTGGTGCACGAACCGGCTGATCTCCGACACCCCCGCTCCCGGCGTCAGCAACCCGGCTGCCTCGGGGAGCAGGTCGCGGAGGGTGGTGTCGTACAGACCTTGTTCGGTGCGCCAGCCGAGGGTGCCGCGGGTGTCGTTGTTGTCCCAGGCGAGCACGTTCCCGCCCCCTTCCCGGGCGTACACGGCGGCAAGCATCGCCGTCGTCATCGTCTTGCCGACACCGCCCTTGCCGTTGACGACGGCAAGGGTGCGGCATCCCGCCCACTGCCGGGCAACCAGCGCCTGCTGCGCCGCCCGCCGCACCTCCGCGGCCGAGGGGCGGACGGTGATGCCGAGGCCGGCGAGGACGCCCCGCCACCCGGTGAGCCCCGGCGTGGTGTCGACGGACGGGGTGAGGA